>SLSH01000187.1 GCA_007130555.1 Bacteroidales bacterium | reverse complement strand
TTTTTTATTTTTAAATTTAATACTTTTAAATCCGTATCTTTTTTTAATTAAACCGGATGCTTTTATAATTTTTTCGGGGAGTTTTTCGGGAGTTTTTATATTAAATTCAATCCAATCGGCTTCTTTTTCGTATCCTGCCATAATTAACAGACTGTCGTAATATGAATAATTATATATTCCGAATGAAGTGGGCATTTCGTCAAAACCTTCAATTAGAACTCCCGACTGGTCAAAAGATACAAATCCCACAGGCCCTTGAATACAATCTGCATTGATATCTTTACCCCAGGTTTCGACACATTTTAACAATTCATTTGCAACATTTTTATCATTAATAGTATCGAACCATCCAAATTTTATAAACTTTTTATCAGAATTTTTATTAAAGTTATGATTTACTATTCCTGCTATTCTTCCTGCGATTTTACCGTTTTTATATGCAAGCCAAAATCTTGCTTCACAAAAATCATAAGCAGGGTTTTCAGTTTTATCGAAAGTTTTTAATTCTTTTGAAAATAATTTGGGAACATAATATTTGCAATCTTTATACAAATCGTCTTGAAACTTGACAAATTGTTTTAATTCCTTTTTAGTATGTAATTCTTTTATTAAAACTTCCATTTTCAATGTTTAATATTTAAAGAATTTTACAATAAAAACTGAATTATAATTAAAATTATTGTTACTGTTAATATATCATAAATTCTCATCTTTCAATAAGAACTTATGTAAGACTATTAAAAGCCACAGTCTGTTATAAAAAAAATGTTTTCCTGCAAAAAAACTGTTTTTAAGATTTTCAACTTGTTTATAATTAACAATTGAAAACTTATTTATTACCTCTTCGTTAAGATAGTCGTCAATTAAAAAAGACAAATCTTCCTTTAACCATTTTTGCAAAGGTATTGAAAATCCCCATTTAGGTCTGTCAAAGAATTCTTTGGGGATATAGTCGTACAAAATTTCTTTAAGTAAATATTTTTGGGTATTCTCAAATATTTTCAATGTCGGATGTAAATTCAGTGCTAATTCTACAATTCTGTAATCAAGCAAAGGCACCCTGGTTTCCAATCCATATCTCATAGATGCTCTGTCAATTTTCACCAATAAATCATCTTTTAAATAATATTTGACATCAAAAATTGCCTGCGATTCTTCCGGGGTAAGTTTTCGGACAAAACAAGCATAGTCCTGCATAAGACTGTTGGCAGCGATATAATCGGGGCTCAATAATTTTGCAATTTCAGATTCACTAAAAAAGCATTGTTCTTGCGAAAAAATATGACTTTTAAGACTTGCTTTGTTTTTATATCTGAATAAATAGGCAGCCCTGTTTAATCTGTTTGATGGCATTAAATCTAAAACGCCTCTATATAAGTATTTCAGACCTCTTGCATGAAATCCTGACAATCTTTTTGCCCATTTATATGCTCCGTATCCGTGAAACAGTTCGTCTCCTCCGTCTCCTGTCAATGTCATTGTTACGGATTGTTTTGCAAGTTTAGATAACATCATGGTAGGAATTGCCGAAGAGTCTGCAAAAGGCTCGTCATAAAAATCCATCATATCAAAAACAATTTCTTTTGCATCATTTTCAGTTACATAGTATTCCTGATGATTTGTGTTCAAATATTCTGCAACTTTTTTAGCATATTCGGCTTCATTATGTTTCGAATCTTTAAAACCGATTGAAAATGTGTTTAATTTTGTGCTCAGATGTTTGCTTGCAACAGCAGTAACAAGGCTCGAATCAACACCTCCGCTTAAAAATGTCCCAAACGGTACATCGCTCATTAATCTCATTGATACGGATTCCTCTATTAATTCTTTTAATTTTTCCTTTGCTTCAACTTCATCAATAATCATATTCTTTCTCATACATCCTTCAATATTCCAGTATGATTCAAAACGTAAGCCTTTTTCCGAAATTATTCCTAAATGTCCTGCGGGAAATTTTTTAATATTTGTATAAATACTGTTTGGTTCGGGAATATATCCAAGATGAAGAAACTCATTTATCGCCTGAGGATTTAATTTTCGGTTTTTTTTAATTAAATTAATCTTTAATAATGATTTTAATTCGGAAGAGAAAGCAAAATTTTGTCCGTCCCAGTAATAATAGATAGGTTTAATTCCTATCCTGTCGCGAAATAAATAAAGTATATTTTCCTGTTTGTCGTAAATTGCCAGGGCAAACATACCGTTTAACTTATTAATAAAGGTTACATTCCACTCTGCAAATGCTTCAACAATTACTTCCGTATCCGAATCCGTTTTAAATTTAATCCCGAGTTCTTTTGCAAGTATCTTATAATTATAAACCTCTCCGTTATAAACACATATATATCTCATTGAATGAGATTCCATCGGTTGATTTGCATCTTTAGAAAGGTCTATTACACTTAATCTTTGATGACCTAATCCCACAGTATCGGTATAATAAACTCCCAAAGCATCAGGTCCTCTATGCGACATACTGGTTGTCATCAAATCCAGTTCGTCTTTACTGACAAAACCGGGATTATTGTGAGCATAAAAACCTGCTATTCCACACATATTGGTTAAAAATATTTTTAACAATCAAAATGCAAAATAGAGCTTTTTTTTTATTATGCAAAATAAAATCAAAACTTATTACGATTTTACTCATATTTATAAATTTGGAATTATCAAATAACAAAAATATTTCTATAAGTTAATTATTATAATTTCATTTTTATTCGTAAATTTGTAAACAATATTACACTTTTATTTATTATGAGAAAATCCAATACAACATCCTTATCCGAAATAATCAGGGATTTTATTAAAATAAATAAACTTGAAGACGGAATAGATTCAGCCAAAATAACAGAAATATGGGAAGATATTACAGGACATTATATTTCTAAGGCTACAACTAATATTTACGTTAAACAAAATAAATTATTTGTAACCATAAATTCTGCATTACTCCGAAATGAAATATTACTGATTAAATCGGAATTGATAAAAAGAATTAACCAAAATATCGGTCGCGAATTTATTAATGATATTATTGTAAGATAATTTTTTCGTAAAACTAAAAATCACTGGATTTTAATAAAAAATTGTATTTTTGTCTGAAAATATAATTAATAATAATGCTTATAAAAGATTTCCAAAACAAAATAAAGGAATTTGAATTAAAAATATCCGAAGCAGAAAAAATATTTATAATTCCACATATTAATGCAGACGGAGATGCTATCGGTTCTGTTTTGTCATTATATATTGTACTTAAAAATGCGGGTAAAAATCCGCGGGTAATTAGTCCCGGCAATTATCCCGGATTTTTAAAATGGATGCCTGATAATGATATTATCGAAGTATTTAACAAAAAAGACAAAGATGTTTTATCGGATGCCGATTTGATTATTGCTATGGATTTTAATGCTCTCAGCCGACTTGGGAATATGTCCGAAAATTATATTAATTCAAAAGCATATAAAATTTTAATAGACCATCATCCCGAACCGGAGAACTTATCGGATCTGGTATTTTCCGATATTTCCTACTCATCAACAGCCGAGTTTATTTATGATATTTTAATAAATTCAAAATTTGAAAAGCATATCAATAAAGATTGTGCAACTTGTATTTATACGGGAATAATGACAGATACGGGTTGTTTTAGTTTTAACTCTTCAAATCCGCGTACTTTTAAAGTTGTTGCCGAATTACTTAAAAAAGGAATTGATAAAAACATGATTTTTTCAAAAATTTATGATGAGTTTTCTTTTAACAGAATGAAGCTTCTCGGACATGCATTATTAAACGGGATGACATTCTTGCCTGAATATAAAACTGCATATATTGTTATTTCGGCAAAAGACCGCAAAAATTTTAAAGAAGAAATCGGAGATACCGAAAATTTTGTCAATTATCCTTTATCTATCTCGGGATGTATTTTTTCGGCTATTTTTATTGAAAGAGAAAAATTTATTAAAATATCTTTCAGATCCAAAGGAGATTTTTCGGCAGGAGAATTTGCAAAGAAACATTTTAACGGCGGCGGACACAAAAATGCCTCGGGTGGTGAAACTAATACTTCTCTGGAAGAAAGCGTAAAAAAATTCGTAAAACTGTTAAGCAATTATAAAGAACAGTTAAATCGTAGATTGTAAACACATCTGCCAAAGAGCCTGATGAAAAGTATCTATTACAAAAAGTGGATGAGGCGGGAATGGAGTGATAGATTTATGGTTTAAGACTTCTCCCGCCATTACACAAAACCCTTGTTGGTGGCAGTTTTTCTTATGGTTTCAGCCAATTACTTTGTGGTTTTACAATAAGTCGTGCGTTATTGTATGCCATTTTCAGAGTTAAACAAGTTCTTGCAGTATAAGTTGTGTCATTTAACTTATGAATTACCAACGCCAAATCTGGATTTGGTGAACCTGATGTTAAACAAAGAGGCAATAGTAACTGTATTTTACTGTCATAGTATTGCGGTACGGCTATTTTATAATTAGACCGCACTTTTTTCTTCACTTCATCTATTGCTCCTACAAGTTGTCTTCTTAATTCGGCATCGTCTGCTCCTTGAAGATGTACAGGAAAGCGTGATAAATTGTCGCGAATTATATGGTCTAAATCAGGGATTAAATCGCATTTTGGATTGAATATAAGTAATTCCGGTTTGTCAAAAAAGTTTGCGACATCAGGTATGAAGTGAGAAAAATGTCGAAGAATATTATTGTCACTTTTCTTCAAAAATGCTTTAAAACAGAAAGGCGTTGTAAATCCTTTTTTGGGATTTTTATATTCTTCAAAAAAGGCAAAAATATCTTCTAAATTTTCTGTAACAAGTCCTGTGTTGAAACAAGCAAATTTGTTGTCGGATGTAAATGCAATTTTATTTTCTTGTTGTAATTTTCTGAAAGTAAATTCAAGATAGTTTTTAAGAATGCTGTTGTTTTTTCTTGCACTATCAGAAAAATCCCAAACCTCTTTATCAGCCAAAGTGTCGGCTAAAAAAGTAATAGCACTATCATAGTTGGGAAAGAAGGCGAACTTTAAAAGTTCAGAATTGAATTGTTTTTTTCCCATATTGATTTATTTTAAAATTTACATTTTTATAAAAAATAAGAGCCATCAACTTTATCAGGATGGCTCTTTCTATGTTCTTTTAAGTTTATCTTACTTTTTTGCAGATAGACCTGCAACCATCTTTATATAACAATATGGTGCAAATATAAAACATTTTTTTTAATAAAAAAAACATTTTCCACCTTTTTTGTCTATTGTAGATGTTTTTTTTGTTTTCTATTGTACTATTTTTTTTACTTTTTGTCTGTACGAGTTATAATTGTAATAAGCGGACTGTCCGTATCAAAACCCCTTTAATTCATCAAAACTAATATTAACAATTTCCGGTTTTGCGATATTTTTTATCAGCACAAAATTTATTGATTCCTTGTCTTTCTTTTTGTCGTTTTTAATTATATCAAAATGTTTATCTGTAATTTTAATGTCGGTATCGTATTCGTAAAGTTCAAAAAGTCCTTGAATTTTGTTTCTAACTGCATCTGACAGTAATTCTTTTTTTACCGAAATATCGCAGGCAATTTTCATTCCTTTGATAATTGACATTCCGTGTTTTAAATTAGAATTTATTTCAATTGCATGACCAAAACTATGTCCGAAATTTAATATATGTCTGTAAAAATTATCCTTAGGATCTTTTTCAATTATTTTATGTTTTATTTGTATGGATTTTTTCACGATTTCATGCATCAATTCGGGTTCGCGGACATCAATAATCTTTTCTTTATTATTAATTAAAATATCAAATAATTCTTTATCGGATATAACCGCATATTTAATAACTTCTGCCAGTCCGCTTTTAAATTCAT
>SLSH01000163.1 GCA_007130555.1 Bacteroidales bacterium | reverse complement strand
TATTGGTAAAAAAATATAATTTAACTTATATTTCGACAGGCGAAATATTAAGAAATGAAATTGAAACCAAGACAGAAATCGGAGAAGAAGTAAAAAAAATAATTGAACGTGGAGAATTGGTTGATGACGGGATTATCGTTAAAATAATCGAAAATATCATAAAAATGCAACCCGACTCAAACGGAATATTATTTGACGGGTTTCCGAGAACCTATGCTCAGGCGTACATACTGGAAGGATTATTATCCAGGCTAAATACAAGTTTATCTTGTTTTCTTAGCCTTGAAGTCCCTCGTGATGAACTTATTTCCAGAATGTTAAAAAGAGGAGAAACTGAAAACAGGTCTGACGATCAGATAGATGTTATTGAAAACAGACTAAATGAATATAATAAAAAGACATTACCTGTTATTGACTTTTATAAAGAACGAAATAAATGTTACAAAATAGACGGATTAGGAAGTGTTGAAGAAATTTTTGCAAGAATAACCGGAGTTGTAGAAAAAATTTTAGCACAAACATTAATAAATATTGTATTTTTTGGAGTCCCCGGAGCAGGAAAAGGAACACAGGCAAAAATAATTGCAAAAAAATTCAATCTAAAATATGTGTCAACAGGTCAGTTGATTCGAAAAGAAATAGAAAATAATACAGAAATTGGAAAAACTGCAAAACCGTATATGGACAGCGGAGACATTGTTCCTGACGATATTGCCATAAAACTGATAGAACGCGAAATAAATGACCCCTCGAATATTAATGGATATATATTTAAGGGATTTCCTTCTACACTGGTACAGGCTTATATTTTAAGCGGATTATTAAAAAAGATTAACTCTTCCGTTTCTTTGGTTATTGAACTTAAAACTCCCACAAATCAATCATTAAAAAGATTGTCGGCAAGGGCAGAAACAAAAGAAGCACGCATCTATGATATGAGTGCGGATATTATTATGCACAGATTAGATGTTTTTGAGAAAACAACAAAAAAAGTGTTGGATTTTTATAACCCGCAAAAAATAAAGAGTTTTGATGGTAATATTGATGATGAACTTTTAACAAAACAAGCTTTCGAAGTAATTGAAAATACTTTTAAAGAAGTCCGTAAATAATATTCTATCACTTTCAGATTATTCTATAAATCAAGAACAGTAACCCATTCAAACGGGTCTTCTATATCCCCGTATTGTATTCCCACAAGTGTTTCATATAATTTTGTTGAAACAGGTCCTGCCTTACCATCTTTACAGAATTTATAAATTTTACCGTTATCAAGGTCTTTAATTTCACCGATAGGAGATATAATTGCTGCCGTACCACATGCACCGATTTCTTCAAAAGTTTCGATTTCGTCAAATTCTACAGGTCTTCTTTCGGTTTTATATCCCAGATGTTGTGCAAGCTGTTCAAGGCTCATATTTGTAATTGACGGTAAAATTGACGGTGATTTTGGGGTAATGTATGTATTCTTTTTGATTGCAAAAAAGTTTGCGGCACCAATTTCGTCTATATACTTTTTCTCTTTTGCGTCTAAATACATTGGAGAACCGTATCCTTCGCCTTTAACTCTCTTGATGCTTTTTAAACTTGCAGCATAGTTCCCTCCTACTTTAATATGTCCGGTTCCTTGTGGTGCAGCCCTGTCGGAATCTCTGACTACTGCAATTTTAACAGGATTAAAGCCTTCTTTAAAATATGGTCCTACAGGAGAAACAAATACTATAAAAGTATATTCGTCAGCAGGCTGGACACCGACTCTGGGTCCGCTACCGAATAAAAACGGGCGAATATAAAGGGCAGCTCCTGTGCCATAAGGCGGAACAAAGTCTAAATTTAATTCTACTGCTTTGGTAATCATATTATAAAACAACTCTTTAGGAACTTCTTCCATCATAATTCCTTCGGCAGATCTCTGCATTCTCTTACAATTTTCAATCCATCTGAAAAGTCTGATTTTACCGTCTTTCCCTCTGTAAGCTTTCATCCCCTCAAAAGCCTCTTGCCCGTAATGTAATCCGGTTGCTGCTATATGAACACTAACATGTTCCGAATCACTTATCTCAATATCTCCCCATTTCCCGTTTTTAAATACACTTCTAAGATTATACTTTGTTTTAACGTATCCAAAAGGGAGTTCTGACCAATTTAAATTTTGCATAACTATATTTTTTATTATCCTCAAAAATAATTATTCATTCCATTATAAACAAAAAACAAATATATGTTTTAAAAATGTTTTTTATCCTAAAATAATTATTTTATTGTCAATCAATTTATTATTGCATATAGCAAATGGAGTTAAAATACATATACATGTAAAAAATTATTTTTTCAAAACATTCTCAATAGCTGTCATTCCGTCAATTGCAGCTGATATAATACCTCCTGCATATCCGGCACCTTCGCCACAAGGAAATAATCCCTTTATATTAATTTGTTCTCCTGTTTTTTGGTCTCTGACTATTTTCACGGGACTGCTTGTTCTTGATTCTACCCCTACTGCAACAGCTTCCTGAGTAAGATAACCTTTCATCAGTTTGTCAAAACTTTTTATTGCTGTTTTTAATCTTTCTCCGATAAATTCGGATAACCAAAAATGCATAGGACTGCTAATCAATCCCGGATTATATGAAGTTAACGGTAATGAAGATGAAAGTTTACCGGAAACAAAATCTGTTAATCGTTGTGCAGGAGCTGCTAATCCTCTGCCTGAATTCAAATATGCCATTTTTTTAATTCTTTTTTGAAATTCCAGACCCGCAAATTTTTCATATTCAAAAAAATCTTTAAAGTCTTCTTTTTTAAGTTCAACAACAATTCCCGAATTTGCAAATTCGGAGTTTCTTCTCGAATTTGACATTCCGTTTACAACAATTTCATTATTATTTGTTGCTGCCGGAACAATTATTCCTCCTGGACACATACAAAAAGAATAAACTCCTCTGCCTTCGACTTGTTTTACCAAGCTGTAATTTGCAGGAGGCAAAAAATCTCCCCTATTTTCACGCTTATACTGTATTTTGTCAATTAATAACTGGGGATGTTCAACACGTACACCCATGGCAAAATCTTTTATTTCCATGGAAATATTATGATTGTCCAAAAAATAATAAACATCTCTGGCAGAGTGTCCTGTAGCAAGAATAACATTTCCGGATTCGTATATATTACCTGATGCAGTTTTAACACCATTAATTTTATTATCTTTAATAATTAATTCGCTTACTTTTGTATTAAAGGATATTTCTCCTCCGCAATTTAATATTTTATCCCGGATATTTTTAACAATTTTTATCAGACAATCGGTTCCTACATGAGGCTGGGCATCAATTAATATATCATCTTTTGCTCCAAAATAATTAAGCAGTTCGAGAATTTGTTTTACATTTCCCCGTTTTTTACTTCGTGTATATAATTTGCCGTCCGAGTATGTTCCTGCTCCTCCTTCTCCAAAAGCAAAATTTGATTCCGGATTAATTATATTGTTTCTGTTTATTTCGGCAATATCATATTTTCGTTCTTCAACGGGTTTTCCTCTTTCAAGAACTATCGGTTTTAATCCGTTCATTATACAATTAAGAGCTGCAAAATAACCGGCAGGTCCTGCTCCCACGATAATAATTGATTTTGATTTGCCGACATCTTTAAATTCAAAACAATATTCTTCTTTTTTTAATACATCCTTATGTGTCGCAACAATAATTCTAACATTATATTTTACATTTTTTCTTGCATCAATTGATTTGCGGACAATTTTATAAGCATTAATTTCATGTATAGGGACAGAAAGAAATTTTGCAATAGATTTTTTGACAAATTCTTTATTAAAGAATTGTTCGGGAGTAAATATAAAATCGGCATATTTAATCATAACTTATTACCACCATGCTAATCTGTCTATTTTACCGCCTTCGAAATGGAATGATAAAATAACCATTCTTGAATTTAATTTTTCATAATAGGTTGTAAATTGAGAATTATCATAAACGACATTATTAAATATTCCCCACGAGGCTTTCAATTCTATTGCAAACATAAAATATTCAAGAAAAAAATCGGTTCCAATTCCAATTTCATAATATGCATCCATATTTTTTAATCGTATTTTAGGTCTTTCTTCGGATTTAACTCTTCGTTGTGCCGCAAGGTCTATTCTGAATGCTCCTCCACCTATAATATAAGGTCTGAAATTATTAACTCTTTGGGATTTATATTTAAACAATAACGGGAAATCAATAAAAGTAGATTCTATCATCATTGTATGTCTTCTAAAACCATCTGCTCTTTTTATTTTATAATCTAAATTTCGCTGTCCGAAAATCAGTCCCGGCATAAAACGAAAATTAAAATAGTCAGTAATTCTTAAATTTGATATCATATTTATATTAAATCCGACATATCTGTTTATTTCTACAGCATATACCGTATCCATATTATAAAGAAAATCTGCCGAAGGACGTATTACAAAATCCATTGTATTCAAACCTAAAGAATAACCAAAATGAGCAGCTTGTTGATCCAATTTAGGAAGATTATGAGGCTTTGGTCTTTGAGAAAACGCTATCCCAAAAAATAAAAAGCAAAATAATACTGTAAATATTGTTTTCAATATATTATCATTTTTTTGCAAATATATAACATAGATTTCGATTTATTATTGTAAACAAGCATTTGATTTATACATAAATATTAAATTATTATTATCGTAAATTTTAATATAAATACCAAAAATGCAAGCAAATTAAGTTTTTTGTATTTTTTTTTGTTATTTGATTTAAATATTCTATCTTTGCAGTCCGTTTTTAAACAGATTATAATTTATATAAAATTAAAAAAAAGAAGATGTACGCAATAGTTGATATAGCAGGACAACAATTTAAGGTAGAAAAAGGAGACAAATTTTTTGTTCATCGTTTAATTAATGACGAAGGAAGCGAAGTTAGTTTTGATAAAGTTTTACTTATTGATAATGACGGTAATGTAAAGATTGGCAAACCTACAATAAAAGATGCGGTTGTTAAAGCCAAAGTTCTGACACACCTTAAAGACGATAAGGTTCTTGTATTTAAGAAAAAAAGAAGGAAAGGTTATAAAAAATTACAGGGACATCGTCAACAATTATCAGAAATTGAAATTCAGGATATAGTTGCATAATTTTAAAATATACCATTATGGCACACAAAAAAGGAGCAGGTAGTTCAAGAAACGGACGCGAATCCGAAAGTAAAAGACTCGGAGTAAAAATATTCGGAGGTCAAAAAGTAATTGCAGGAAATATTATTGTCAGACAAAGGGGGACAAAACATCATCCCGGAAAAAATGTCGGAATAGGTAAAGACCATACACTTTATGCTCTTATTGACGGGGATGTCGTGTTTACAAAAAAAAGAAATAACCGGTCTTTTGTTTCAATAGAACCTTTAATAGCCTCAATAGTAGAAGAAAAAATTGATGTTAAAAAAGTAAAAGATACAACTAAAAAAGATGTTTCGGTAGAAGCTAAAGTTGATAAAGACGAAAAAACAAGTGTCGAGGTTGAGGAAACAAAAGTCGAGTCAAAAGCTGAAACCAAAAAAACCACAAAACCAAAAGCAGAAACCAAAAAAACTGCTAAACCAAAAGCAACAGCAAAACCAAAGGCAGCAACAAAACCCAAAACAACAGCAAAACCAAAGGCAGCAGCAAAACCCAAAACAACAACAAAACCAAAGGCAACAGCAAAGCCGAAAACAACAGCAAAAAAAGAGACTAAGCCAAAAGCAAAAACTTCATCAAAAAAAGAAACTAAAGCTACAAAAGAAAAAAAAGATACAGATAAAAAATAAAAATCTGAAGAGTAATAATTATTCTGATTAAATCATATTTAAAAACTCCTGAATTTAAAATT
>SLSH01000016.1 GCA_007130555.1 Bacteroidales bacterium | reverse complement strand
ATTCGGAACTACAATTAACAGAATTTGTGAAACAAACGATATAGCAAGAAGAGCTACGCTAAGAGTCGGACAAATATTAAAAATATATATGTAACTCCTTTTATTTTTAAAATAATTTAATGTTATTTTTTTTAATTCCAATAAAAAACTAATTTTGCAAACTTAAAAATTATTGTAATAATTATAAAGTTATGGTAAAAAAAGAAAAAACTGAAGAACAACCAAAAAACTTAACGGATAATGTAGAGACTCCTCCTTTAAGTAGTACGGAAAGATTTATTGAAGAAAATCAGAAAACATTTGTTTATGGAGTTATTGTAATTGTTGTTTTGGTATTGGCAATTATAGGATATGTAAGATTTATTCGTACTCCTCATATTCATCAGGCATGGGAAGAAGCGTATAAAGCGGAATTTTATTTCGAAAGGGATTCGTTCAGATTAGCATTATATGGAGACGGTTTTTTTCCGGGTTTTTTGGATGTAATTGATGATTACGGAAGAACCCCGATGGGTAATGCATCCCGTTATTACGCAGGAGTTTGTTATATGAGACTGGGAGATTATGACGAAGCTATCAGACATCTTAAAAGATTTAAAAGCAATGACCCGATGGTAGGAGCAATGGCAATGGGAATTATCGGCGATGCAAATGTTGAACTCGGAAATTATAATGAGGCTGTAAAGTATTATATTAATGCAGTAAATAAAGCAGAAAATGAATTAATAAGCCCGACATTTCTGATGAAAGCAGCAAAAGTTTACGAAGAAATGGGAGAATATCAAGAAGCACTTAAACTTTACGAAAGAATAAAAACCGAATATTACGGTACTTCCGAGCAACATAATGTTGAGAAATTTATTAAACGGGCAGAATTGCTTAGTAAACAGTAATAATAATCAATATTTAATACGGTTTTATGGCAACAGAATTAAAAGATAATTTAAATTCGGATAATCCCGATTTTTCAAGTCTTAATAATTATAAAATTGCAATTGTTGTTTCGGAATGGAATAAGGATATTACCAACTTATTAAAAAACGGGGCAATAAAAATTCTTGCAAAATACGGATTTGATGAAAAAAATATTATAATTAAATATGTGCCGGGAAGTTTTGAGTTACCACTTGCTTCAAAATATTTGATTGATTATGCTAATGTTGACGGAGTTATTTCTCTTGGTTGCGTAATAGAAGGTAAAACAAAACATTTTGATTATGTTTGTCTGGGGGTTACTCAGGGAATAATGGATATTAACATTAATACAGGAATTCCCGTTGCATTTGGAGTTCTTACAACAAAAAATAAACAGCAGGCAGAAGAACGTGCAGGCGGAAAGTACGGCAATAAAGGAGAAGATGCTGCATTGACAGTATTAAAAATGTTAAAAATAAAAACCGAATTAATGGATGAAAAAAAATAAGATTCTCTTACCTCTTTTTTTTATCGTTTTATATTCTGTGATATCTAGTTCTTGTAGTTGCTATAAAAAATGGGAATATTCCCAAATAGTTTATCAAAACGGATTTAAATCAAACGGATATGTGTGCAGTAAACCTAATTCGTACTTTATTTATGTTAAATACAAACAAAACTTAGATAATAATTCCGAAAAACTTTTACCCGATGATATTTATTATATTAATTCCGAATCGCAAAATCTTATATCGGTTCATTTCGAAGAAGATATATATGGAGTTAATTCTTTTAGCTTTGGCAAAATATTGGCTGACAATCATTTGAAAATTATTGATACCCGATATTTAAGTAATACCTGTGGTTGTGCCGGCGGTGAAAAATATTTTAACAGCTATTTTTTAATTTATAATAATAATAAACTTAAACTGGAAACAAATTATTTTGGAAAAATAATTAACACCAGTGATGTTAATAAATTTGTTTCAGAAAGTATATCCGTAGAATTATCTAAAAAAGTCAATAATATTAAATCTTTAATTGAATTTATTAAAAATATTAACATTATTGAGTCATAACTATTGCATTATCAGTCAAATAAAAAATTGTTTATAATTTTATCCCTATTTGTTCATAATTTAAGAAAAATAAATATTGAATAATTGTAAATTTGTATTTTTTAACTTTTAATATTTAATCAGATGGGAAAAATTATTTCATTGGCAAACCAAAAAGGCGGCGTAGGAAAAACTACAACAGTTATAAATCTTGCATCAAGTTTAGCTGCATTGGAATTCAAAGTATTGATTGTTGATGCAGATCCACAAGCTAATGCTACATCAGGCTTAGGTTTTGATATTAAAAATATCAAAACAGGACTATACGAAACATTGATTAAAGATGAAGACCCAAAGGATCTAATTTTATCTGCCGAAGTTGACAATCTGTTTCTTTTGCCAAGTCATATTGATTTGGTCGGGGCTGAAATAGAGATGATAGAATTACCTAATCGGGAAAAAGTAATGAAATTTATGCTTGAGAAAATCAAAGATGATTATGACTTTATTTTTATTGACTGTTCACCATCTTTAGGTCTGATTGTTGTTAATGCTTTAACTGCATCAGATTCGGTTTTAATACCTGTTCAATGTGAGTATTTTGCACTGGAGGGGTTGGGTAAACTTCTGAATACAATAAGAATTGTACAAAATCATTTGAATGAAAATCTCGATATAGAAGGATTTGTACTGACAATGTATGATGTGAGATTAAGACTGTCCGACCAGATACTTGAAGAAGTTCGGAGACATTTTGATGATATGGTTTTTGAAACAGTTATAAACAGAAATGTAAAATTAGGAGAAGCACCGGGTTTTGGACAAAGTATATTGAGTTATGATATTACTTCTACAGGTGCAACTAATTATTTAAATCTTGCAAGAGAATTATTGCAAAGAAACAATATGACAGAAATTAGTAACGAAAAGAAAATAATAATATAACTATGGCAAAGAAAAATGCACTTGGCAGAGGTTTGGATGCACTTATGGATACTTCCGACAACAACAAATATAATTTAAGAAAGGAAGCAAATGAAATAAATATCAATTCAATCGTTTCAAATCCTTTTCAACCCCGGACAAATTTTGATGAAAAGTCTTTAAATGAAATGGCAAGTTCGATTAAAGAATTAGGTGTTATTCAACCTATAACGGTAAGAATTTTGCCTGATAAAAATTTTCAATTAATTGCCGGAGAACGAAGACTTAGAGCCGCTAAAATTGCAGGTTTGAAAAAAATCCCGGCTTATATCAGAACTACAAATGACCAGGGACTACTAGAAATGGCTCTTGTAGAAAATATACAAAGAGAAGACCTTGATGCTATTGAGATTGCAATATCATATCAAAGACTTATGAACGAATGTTCGTTGACACAAGAAGTATTAAGTACAAGAATAGGAAAAAAACGTTCCACAATTTCAAATTATGTAAGACTGTTAAATTTGCCCGCGAAAATTCAATTAGGAATACGAGAACATAAAATAAGCATGGGACACGCAAGAGCTTTACTAGCGATTGAGGATGATGAAACCAAACTTATGATATTTAATCAAGTTCTTAAATATGATTTTTCCGTTCGGAAAGTAGAAGAAGTTGTAAAAGAATTAAACAATCAGGAAATTCAGGAACAAAAAAAGAATAAAAGAAGGATTTTTAAAAGTCCGGAAGAGTATAAACAACTACAAAAACATTTATCCAGTTATTTTGTAACGGATGTTGTTTTTAAACGAAATCCTAAAGGTAACGGAAAAATTGTAATACCATTTAAAAATGACGATGACCTCGAGAGGATTATTGCAATTTTTGATAAAATGAATATTTAAAACGTGAAAGAAAAATATCTACAGATAATAATTGTTTTATTTTTTTTATTTGGGACAATACTTTGTTCTTATTCTCAAAGTATTGAAAATAAAGGAAAAAAAACTCACTCACCCCGTAAGGCAACAATTTTTTCTACAATAGTGCCAGGATTGGGACAAGCATACAATAAAAAATACTGGAAAATTCCCGTAATTTACGCCGGAATAGGTGCATTTGCTTATTTATCAATTGATAATAACAATGAATTTAACAGATTTAAAACTGCATATAAACAAAGAATTGACGGAGAAACAGATGAGTTTTACGGAATACTAAACGATCAAGCTTTGTTAAATGAAATGGACAGATGGAGAAAATTCAGAGATTACTGTATAGTAGGGGGACTGGTATTTTATATCTTGCAAATTGTTGATGCAAATGTTGATGCAAATTTGTATGACTTTGATGTGAGCGATGATTTGAGCTTGAGAATTTTACCGGATTTCAGATCTAACTATGGATATAATACACCAACATTAGAACTAAAAATTGTAAAAAAATTTTAATATGAAGCAATTGATTTTTATAATAATATTATTTCTTATAATAACAACGACATACTCTGCCCAACCTGATAAAGACACGATTATTATACAAGATATTGAAAAATATTATTGTGAATCGGACAGAATTGACAGCTTGTTGCTTGATTGGTACTATTATACAGGAAGAGACACATTAAGTTTTTTTGAATTGTATGATAAAGAAAATCTGATTTTAAATGTCCCCGATTCTGTTATAAAAGAACGTATAAAAAATATTGCAACTCCAATTGATTTGGCATATAACAGACTTGTTCAAAATTATGTTGACAGATATGTTAATCGCGGAGAAATAATCGCTCCAAGACTGCTTGGTAGATCAATTCAGTATTTTCCTGTTTTTGAAAAATATCTTGATGTTTTTGGATTACCACTTGAATTAAAGTATCTGCCGGCAATAGAATCTGCGCTTAATACTAATGCAGTGTCGAGAGCAGGTGCAACAGGTCTATGGCAGATTATGTACCGGACAGGATTGATGTTGGGCTTAGAAATTAACTCTTATGTTGATGAAAGAAGAGACCCTGAAAAATCAACCATAGCGGCATGTATGTTCTTAAAACAATTATACGAAACATATCAGTGCTGGAATCTTGCTCTCGCTGCATATAACTGTGGACCGGGACGATTAAACGGTGCAATCCGAAGATCGGGAGGAGAAACAAACTATTGGAAATTATTGCCGTATTTACCTCGCGAAACAAGAAATTATGTTTCGGCATTTATTGCTGTTACTTATTTATTTTCATATTACGAAGATCATAATTATAAACCTGAATTCTTCGATTTTATTGATGATTATGATACGGTAATGATTACTCAACAATTGCACTTTGCCCAAATTGACTCAGTACTGGGAATAAGTATAAATGAATTGAGAGAACTAAACCCTATGTATAGAAAAGATATAGTGCCGGCAAAACAAAAAGCATATCCTTTAAAAATCAGAAGAGAGTATTTAACCGACTTTATTAGATTAGAAGATTCTATTTATAATTATATGGATAGTGTTTTTTTTAGTCCCGAAAGATTTAATTATGATCCTAAAGAAAGGATTACCAGACAGGTAAGTGTAGCTCCGCAACCTTCGGGTACGGCAGCTCTGAAATATACCGTGAAAACAGGCGATGCCATCGGACTTATTGCACAGTGGTATGGAGTTTCTGTGTCAAACTTAAGAGCATGGAACGGAATTTCAGGTAATTTAATAAGAGCAGGTCAAACTCTGAATGTTTATGTTCCGGAATCTTCGAAATCAAAATATGAACAGATTAATCAAATGAGTTTTGAAGAAAAACAAAAAATGATAGGCGTAAAAGTCGAACCAAAAGAACAAACAGATTCAAAAACTGTAACAGGTTATAAATACTATACTGTCAAAAGAGGAGACAGTCCATGGATAATAGCAAGCAGATTTTCCGGTGTTTCGGTTGAAGAAATATTACAAGTAAACGGGTTAAACAGCTCTTCAACATTAAATGTAGGAGACAGATTAAAAATCCCGATAAAAGAATAAAAATTTAATACATTATTAATTAATTAT
>SLSH01000183.1 GCA_007130555.1 Bacteroidales bacterium | reverse complement strand
ATTTTTGTCTTATTAATATTTTTATGACCAAAATTAAAATTGTTATTAACAACTAAGTAAATTTTTTATAAATTAAAATTTAATCGGCTATGTTAAAAAATAATAAATTTTTAGTGTTAATATTAAGTTTCACTGTTTTATTTGTCTCTTGTAAAAAAGATGACGGGGGACCCGTTATCGGAAATGTTACAGATAAGCAAGGTAACAAATATGAAACTGTAGAAATAAATTCACAAGAATGGATGAAAGAGAATTTAATTATTTCTCAATATAATAACGGAGATGCTATTCCTCAGGTTCAGGATGAAACCGAATGGAAAAATCTTACAACAGGAGCATGGTGTTACTATAACGATACAAACGGAGTTATTTACGGTAAGTTATATAATTGGTATGCGATAAACGATGAAAGAGGAATCTGTCCTCCCGGTTGGCATATTCCTACTACTAACGACTGGATTATCCTGGCAAATGAATACAAAGGGACAAATATCGCGGGCGGATATCTTAAAGCCGTAGCTAAAGTTCCTGATAAACATCCCAGATGGATAAATCCTAACGCAGGTGCAACAAATACCAGCAAATTTACTGCATTGCCCGGCGGATTTAGAAATGTCGAAGCAGAATTCAGACATCTCGGAAGTCTCGGAGTTTGGTGGACTAGTTCTCTTGATATAAATAAAGTTCCTTGGATGGTCGCACTTAGTTATAACGACGAAAAAGTTCAAAAACATCCAAGACCAAAAAAACACGGATTTTCAGTTCGTTGCGTACGTTCAACTGTAGGTCTTGGTGTAAATTAATTTTCAATAAATTACTATAATACCAAAAATCTAAGATAATAATTTGTAACTTAAGCAATACTGCTTTAAATTTATTATTTTTGCATCCAAATTTTCCGTTTGTATGATATTTCTTTTTAATGAAATTCTTAAATTAATCTTAATTTGGATAACTCCAAAAAAAATCTGTCTTCTTTCTGGACTTCTGATTTTGAATTTATCTATCGGACAAACGATAAAAATTACCGTAAAAGATACAGAAAAAAAACCTCTTATGGGAGCAACCGTCAGTTTAACAAATCTAACGGATTCAACAATAAATTATTCCACTACAAATCAATCAGGCATAGCAGAATTTAATAAAATAAAAAACGGCATATATATCACTAACATCAGTTATATTGGTTTTGAATCCCTCGAAAAAACAATTAATATTAAATCCAGTACCCGTGATTTTGAATTCGAATTAAAAGGAAGTGCATTTTCGCTAGACGAAGTTACAATATCTGCTGCAAGACCTCTTATCAGGTATGAATATGATAAAATGATAATTGACCCTGAACCGATATCGGACATCAGTACAAATACTCTGGAGGTACTTGAAAGCACTCCCGGATTGTATGTTGACCAGGATGGGAATATTTATCTGTCCGGTGTTACTCCCGCAACAGTTTATATTAATGACAGAGAGCAAAAAATGAGCAATGAGGACATTGCAACAATACTAAGAAGTTTGCCTCCGGAAAGTATAGAAAGAATAGAAGTTATGAGAACTCCTTCAACAAAATACGATGCCGCAAGTACAGGCGGAATAGTAAATATTATACTTAAAAAGGGCGTAAAAATCGGACGTTTTGGTTCTGTAAGAGCAGGCATGAATCAAGGAGTTCTGGGAAATCGTCACATAGGTTTCAGCTTTAATAACAGCAGTGATAACAGCACTACTTATCTTAATGTTAATTATAATCATAATGCTAGAGTAGACAATATGAATTCTGTTCGTTATCTGAAACATGAAAATTCACTTAGTCAGGAAGCTGTCAGTAAAAATAAAAGCAATCAGTTTTTTACGGGATACGGAATAAATTATGATATTCGCAAAAATCTTAATGTCAGTTATGACGGAAGAATAAATCTGAACTATCGTAACTCCGACAGCGAAAACACAAATATCATAGAAACCGGTGATGCTGTAAAACTTTTTGAAATAAATAACATAACTTATAATAATTCGGATTTTTTAAGTGTACAACAAGACGCAGGAATTGTATTTAAACTTGATACCTTAGGCTCTGAATGGGATACAAAATTCAGCTATAGCTATAATTCAAGCAATACCATACAAGATTATTATTCTGATTATATATATCCGGATTTTGTTTCAATCCTCAGAGACGGTAACAATATTCAAAAACGACATTTTTTAATTGCACAATCCGACCTGACTTATCATTTACCTTATGAAATAAAACTTGAAACAGGAATCAAAACTTCATATCAGGATTATAACAGCAGTGCCGACTATTTTATCAATTATAACAATACCGAAAGACTAATGGATTCCCTTAAAACCAATGCTTTTAATTATCAGGAAAATATAAACGCTGCTTATATTCAGGCTGCAAAACCTTTGGGAGAAAATTTTATGTTAATCGGAGGTGTCAGAATGGAACATACATATATGGAAGGAAATCAGACAATCCCCGTAAATACAAATTTTACCATAAACAGAGCAGACCTGTTCCCTTATGTTTATTTAAGCCGTTCTCTTTTTAAAATTGCCGATATTGAATTAAAAAGTTTTGCAATTTACCGCAAAACCATAAATCGTCCCGGTTATCAAAACTTAAATCCTTATATAAGATATGTTGACCAATTTCTTTACGAATCAGGGAATCCTGCATTAAAACCTCAATTTACCGATAATATCGAAATTAATATAAGTTTTGATGATACTCCACTGTTTGCAATAGGCAGAAATTATACCGACGATATTTTTTCAAGCGTACTATATCAGCACGAAAATCAGGAACACGTTGCCGTAAGAACTTTCGATAATTTAGGAAAAAACAGAGAAACATACTTCAGACTGATATTAGGGATACCTCCGGGTAAAAAATATTTTTTTGCAGTCGGCTCAATGTATAATTACAACGAATATGACGGCGTATATGAAAACCAGACTTTAAGTTATAAAAGAGGAAGCTGGAGATTTTTTACCTTTCATTCTTTAAGATTGTTTAAAGAAACAAGATTAGTAATGAGCGGTTTTATGATGACAAACGGACAATTTAATTTTTACGAATTAAAAACTTTCGGACAACTGAATTTTGGTCTGACACAAACTTTTTTAAATAAAAAATTAACCGTTACATTAAGTGCCAGGGATGTATTCAGAACTATGGTTACCGAATTTACGTTAAATCAAGGTTCAATATATACCTACGGAGACAGATATACTGATAACAGACGTTTTGGAGTAAACATTCGATACAATTTCGGTATCAGAAAAAAAGAAGAAAAACGCCCTGAAATCATGGAATTTGATTTTGAGGAATAAAACCAAAAAAAAGAGGAATTATGATAATTCCCCTTTTTAGTTAAACAGCATTAATTTGCTATTGGTCTTAATTTCTATCAAGTTTTGGTCTGTTTGCAACATTAAATCCAACTATAATACCCACTATTGTACCGTTTTTTTGAGGCGAAGCATAAATATTTACGGGCATATTAAGATATCCCGACCTGAAAGTTTTACCTGCGGCAAATATCATTCCTGTTGTAAGGTGATAATTTCCTCTTCTGTCGATTTGTTTAACAAAAACATGATCTTTTCTTTCTTCTGCCGGTATTTCAGTGCTTAAAACCCATTTTTCGTCAATATATTTTCCATAAGCCAATTTCGAAACTCTAAATACAGGTCCTAATCCGAATTCAATACCGGACTTATTAAATCTAAATCCCAGCA
Organism: Bacteroidales bacterium; assembly: GCA_007130555.1. Lineage (GTDB taxonomy): Bacteria > Bacteroidota > Bacteroidia > Bacteroidales > ML635J-15 > SLSH01. Next base: position 16,215 of record SLSH01000183.1, on the reverse strand, counting down.
TTGTAGTTAACGAGGGAATAAACATCCCCGATTCTAGTCCGCTTACTGTAGGCAGAACTTCAAAAAGTGCCTGAAAATCTCCTGAGCTCAAAAATTGTTTTTCATATTGATAACCGATAATATTACTTACCGGATACATATCAAGTCCTCCTTCTGATTTTGGAGCCGTCATTCGTTCTGCCACATCTCCGAAAGCATAAGTAAATCCTACCCGTGGTCCGTTAAGACTTAGTGTTGTCCGCGAAGTGGTTATCGGCTGGTCGTAATTAACCAGTAAATCCAGAAGAAACTTATCGTTCTCAACACCTATTATATTATTAATACACATTCGCACCATTATCTGCAATTGATCTTGCTGGTCAATAAACTCCATAACATCGGTTTTTTCAATTCTGTTTGATTTTACATCAATTAATCTGAAAATAAATATAATTTTATCCCCGAATTTCTCTACACTTCCCGACAACATTTTATCCGCTTCTAGTAATTTGCCGATTTTAACAAGACAAGTTTTTCCAAAACAATCATTAACATCAATTCCCTCTTTTCTAACCAAATTTGCAACATCATATCTGTCTAACACCTCATAAACATTTGCCTTTTCAAGCTCCAAATGAACCAGGCTGGTCATAGTTTGATTGTCAACCTGCAATCCCTTGGTATCCATGCTGATAACCCCAAGTTTAACACGATTTTGCGACTCTGCATTATTAATTATTAATGCAAAAAATAACCCCGTAATTGCCAGTTTAAAAAATAATTTTGTCGTTTTCATAATAATAAAATTTAAAAGTTTATAGTACAAAAATACGGCAAGAAGCAGGCGATTCAAAACGGATTAATATTCCGGGTATATTAATTTGAAGTATAAATTCCCAAAATTCAGGATATTATTTTTCAATTCTGAACTTTTTAGTATTTTATGCTGTAATTCTCAAAATATTTGCGATATTTGCAAATAATAAAAACAGAATAATTAAAAATTGCAAAAAATATTTATTATGAATAAACATGCTGCCTCAACCAAACAAAATTTATTTTTGAAAAGGATAGAAGATTTGATAGACTCGTCAACTTCGCTTGTATATGAGTTGTCGGATATACTTAAAGTAAGTACAGATAGTGCTTACAGGCGGATAAGAGGAGAAACATTGTTAAGCATAGATGAAATCATAATTCTCTGTGACCATTTTAATATTTCATTTGATGCATTCAGCAGAGCCGAAACCGATTTGGTTACGTTTGCTTATAAAGGGCTTGAAAGCAAATCGGAAAATTTACTAAATTATTTAAAAGATGTACTTGCCGATCTTACCAGAATCAAGGCGATTCCCGACAGCCATATTATTTATGCGTGTCAGGATATTCCTGTTTTTTATCATTATAATCACCATGAGATGGCAACTTTTAAATTTTTTTACTGGATGCGTTCAATTATGAATATTTCGGAACTGGAAATACAAAAATATAATCCGGAATTGATAAATCCCGAAATATTTTCGGTTGCAAAGCAAATATATGAGCTTTATGCCAGTGTTAAATCTACTGAAATATGGACAGATACAACAATTCAAAGCACCATAAAACAAATCGGATTTTACTGGGAGTCGGGAATTTTTAATAATAAAGAAGAAGCTCTGACAGTTTGCGAATCATTAAAAACCGAAATACTAGATATTCAAAAACAAGCCGAAAACTCTATAAAAATGACTAATAACAATAATTCCGAAAAAGAACCAACAAAAAATTATCAATTGTATTTTAGCGAAATAGAAATAACTAATAATTGTGTATTGGTTAGTTTAGGAAATGTTAAAGCTGTTTATTTAAGTCATTTTTCATTTTACACCATGAAAACCATGAATGATATTTACTGTAACAAAACAGAAGAATGGCTAAATTCTCTAATAAAGAAAACTACCTTAATAAGTGGCGTATCCGAAAAAACAAGATATCAATTTTTTAATAAAGCTTTAAAAACCGTTGATGAATTAATTAACAAAATAAATGACGAATAAATCAATAATTTTAGTTTTTTTATTTTTTTTTGCTTTTTTTTATTTTATTTTGTATTTTCGTAATTATTAATTTATTAAATTTATTAAAAATAAATTATGAAAAGAATAATTGGCATTATATTATTTTTCAATGTGATTGCAAGTCTTAATGCACAAGATATTTCTTTCACATTTATGGCAACTCACTTATGCGGGCATGCACAAATAGACAGCGTAATTGTTGAAAATCTTACGCAGGGAGGAGATACTACTTTATATTTTCCTGACACAGTATTAACATTTATTTTTACGGGGATTGACATTATAAAAGCAGAAGAATCCGATTTTTACGTATCTCAAAATTACCCTAATCCGTTTAAAACAAAAACCGAAATTGATGTTTTTGTGCCCGAAATTGATAATTTTACAATTAATGTTTATGATTTAACAGGAAGGCATATTGCCGGATATCAGGATGTATTTGAACACGGAATGCATAATTTTACTTTTTATGCAGGCAGTTCCAAAACCTATATTTTAACTGTAATGTCGGAGCAACGCTTACAACACATTAAAATGCTTCAATTTGATAAAACAGGAAATAATCTTCCGCAAATTAAATATAATGGGATGAGTTCAAAAGAAAAAACAGAAGAGCCTATTTTAAAACAAAAGTCCCCAAAAACTTATTTCCCTTATGAAATAGGTGATGACCTAAAATATACAGGATTTTTTAACGGAGATTTTATTGAAATTACGGATTTCCCCGTTGAAAGCCAAAAGTATTATTTTCATTTTGATTCACACGAATTTTCTTGTCCCGATACAGTAATTGATACAAGAAATGATACTGTTTATTACAATGTTGTTCAAATGGGATGTCAGTGTTGGCTTTTAGAAAATTTACGCTACTTACCTCAAGTTGATAATACATCATCCATAACTGACCCCAAATATTATGTTTACAATTATAATGGAACAGATACAATTGAAGCCAAAGCTCATACAATAGGCGAGATTAATGTGCATGAAACTTATGGAGCATTGTACAACTGGGTTGCTGCAACATCTGCCTGTCCTATGGGATGGGTTTTGCCCAGTAACAAAGACTGGAAAGATTTAGAAGTATTTGTTGGTATGACCGAAACACAAACGGATTCAATAGGATGGAGAGGTACAAACGAAGGCAGTAAACTCGCAGGGATTGATACGTTATGGCAAGAAGGAGCTTTAATAGAAGATCCTGAATTTGAAACAACAGGTTTTAATGTTATTCCGGGTGGAGGTCGTTATGATATCAGCGGTCTTTTTGTCAGCATCGGACTTGCAGGTAATTGGTGGAGTTCCACCGAGGGCAACGATTCTGATAATGCATGGTATCGCCACATACATTATAGCCGCTCAAATATATATCAAGACCATTTCGTTTACAGCAAAGGTGTTGGCAGGTCTGTTCGCTGTATCAAAGGATTCTTTTAATTTTTTCTGCAAAATTTTAGCATCTATTCTGCACAAAATAAATCAGTCTTAAAGCTACAGATTACAAAATATATAAAAAATTTTTTTTATATTGTAAATATAGTATTTTTGCAACTGTAAAGAAACATATAATTATGAAAACAAGAATAAAGTTTATCGTTTTCCCTTTAACAATATTAATATTTTTTTTCTTTTCAGGAACTACATGTAAAAAAGAAAATGGTGAAGATCCTGCACCTGTAATAAAACTGCCAGTTTTAACAACATCAGAAGTTACCGGTATTACCAAAACAAGTGCAACCGGAGGAGGAACAATAACTTCCGACGGCGGAACAGAAATAACATCTCGCGGTATTGTCTGGAACACTAATCCGAATCCAACAACCGAAAACTATAAAACTACAGACGGTGCAGGCATAGGAAATTTTTCAAGTAATATGACAGGATTAGAATATAATACAAAATATTATGTGAGAGCTTATGCCACAAATAGCGAAGGAACAGCATACGGCAATTCTGTAACATTCAGAACTCATGGAATTGTAGGAGGAAGCGGTACGGTTACAGATATTGACGGTAATACTTATCAAACAATTATTATAGGAACTCAGGAATGGATGGCGGAAAATCTGGCATATTTGCCTTCGGTTTCTCCTCCTTCGGAAGAGTCGGGAACTAATCCTCATTATTATGTTTACGGATATAACGGAACAAATATATCGGAAGCCAAAGACACAGAAAATTTCGACACTTACGGTGTATTATATAATTGGGTTGCTGCAACAACAGCCTGCCCTGCCGGCTGGAGACTTCCAACGGATAACGACTGGAAAGAAATGGAAATGTCTCTTGGAATGAGCGAAATTGAAGCAAATGAGGAGAACTGGAGAGGAACAAATGAGGGAAGTAAATTAGCCGGCAATTATTTACTTTGGATAACGGGAGATTTAACAAATAATTATGAATTTTGGACAAGTGCTTTTGCAGCTCTCCCAGGTGGATACAGATTTATTAATGGAACTTTCGGCGATATTAAATACCGTGGAAAGTGGTGGACTGATACAGAATTCCCCGGAGGTTCTTATTCGTGGGCAAGAGAGTTATATTATCATAACACAAAAGTAAGTCGTTTTATTTTTCTAAAAGAATATGGTTATTCGGTTCGTTGTGTTAAAGAATAATGCGTTACCAAAACTATATCCCGATACTTAAATTTACAGCTAAATAAATAAGTTTATTATGCCGGAATATTATTTACATAAACCTATTAATGCCTGTACCGCGGCTTCTACTCCCACTCCTACCTGATAGATATTTTCTGCAAGCATATAACACGGAGTTGTAACAACAAGATTATCTTCATCAACGACAACTTCGTTATATTCTTTGTTAATGTGCTGTCCGCCCGAATTGATAATCGCCTGTGCGGTTCCTTCGTCTTTACCTATTGTAACTTTTGCTCCGAGAACTTTTCCTAAAATTACCGGTGCAATACACAAAGCTCCTATAGGTTTTCCTGCCGCATGAACATCGGTTATTAGTTTCTCTATTTCGGGGTCAACACTAAAATTTTCGCCTTCAACAGCAAAACTGCTTAAATTTTTGGCAGCACCAAAGCCTCCCGGTAAAATAACAGCCGAATAATCATTTACATTAAATTCCGATAATGGTTTAACATTGCCTCTTGCAATACGTGCAGATTCCACCAAAACATTTCTCTCTTCATTTTGCTCTTCTCCTGTAAGATGATTAATTACATGCATCTGATTTTTATCCGGTGCAAAACACTGATAATCAATCTGATTTTTTGATAATGCATACAAGGTCAATGTAGCTTCGTGAATTTCACTGCCGTCATAAACACCGCAACCTGAAAGGATTACTGCAATTTTTTTCATAATTAGATTATTTTTAACATTTATAAAATCAAAACTCGAACAAATATAATTAAAAATTAAAATCAAATAAAAAATATTTTTTGGTTTTATACTTAAAGTAATGTTAAATAAATTAATTAAATATCATTACCTTTGCCATAACACTTTTTATTTAATAATAATATTTGATGAAATTTCCCTCAAATATCAACTACTTGTTCAGTAGAAAAGAAAATGAAAAATTACCGGATTATTTTAATGATTTTTTATTAAACAACTCGGTAGGAAACTATATAATTAAAGATATTGAGGAATTACGAACCGGGCTTTTATTATCTGATAAGTTACTTGATATTACAGACTTTGGAGCAGGTTCACGTATTGGAGGCAACAGACAAAGAAAAATTTCCGATATTGTAAAACATTCATCAACACCCGAAAAGTACGGAAACTTGCTAAATAAAATTGTCCGTTATTTTGAAATTAAAAATATTCTTGAATTCGGCACTTCATTGGGTATAGGTACTGCTTATCTTGCGGGTAACAATAATATTGAAAAAATAATAAGCATTGATGCTTGTGAAAATTCTCAAAACATCGCAGATAAAAATCTAAAAAAATTACAAATAAAAAATTATCAATTAATAAATGATTCTTTTGATAATATTCTTGATAATCAATTACTGAAAGACCAAAAGTTCGACTTGATTTTTATTGACGGAAATCATCGGGGAGATGCTCTTATAAAATACTATAATCAACTAAGCAAAAAAAAATTCGGCAAAAGATGTATTTTAATTTTTGATGATATCAACTGGTCTGCAGATATGTTTAATACATGGAAAAAAATTACCAAAAACCATAAAAACAATTGCATTCTCGACATTTACCGAATGGGGATTATTTTTTATGCTTACAACGAATTACCTGAGGGATACTATAAAACAGAATTAAAAAAATAAAAAATATCTGAAAAAATATTTTTGCTTTTTTACAATATTCTGTTATTTTTGTCAATGAATTTTTAAAAACCTAAAAATAATTTTATGACAGAAAAAAATCTTTTGTACAGCGGAAAATCTAAAGACGTTATTAATATAACGGAAGGACCTTATACAGGTAAATATAAACTTGTTTTTAAAGATAGTGCAACTGGTTACATAGAAAATGGCAAGGCAGTTTTCGACCCCGGATATGACACCGTAGTCGGCGACATACCTGGTAAAGGAGCTATAGCCTGCAGATTTGCCACACATTTCTTTAAATTATTAAAAGAAAAAGGCGTTCCTTCTCATTATATTGATACAATCAGTGATAACGAAATGATTGTTGAACCTGCCCTTCCTTTAAATATGCCTGCAGAATCTCCCGAATTTAAGGGCTCCGAATCGCTTCAAAACCTTGAGTTTACCTGGAGAAATAATGCAACAGGTAGCTTTTGGAGAAGATACCCTTTTGTAAGACCATGTAAAAACCTTCACAAAGTGGTTGAAGCATGGACAAAAGGAGATGTTGATGTACTGATATCTTTAGAAGCATTAGAAGAAACCGGTGCAATGACTATGAATGAGATAAACCAAAGCGTTGAACTTGTAAAAAATATTGCAGAAATTGTTTCCGAAGAATTCTCATCAAAAGGATTACACGTAATTGACGGTAAATTTGAATTAGGCAGATTAAAATACGGTGACGGAAAAATCGTTATCATAGACGAAATTTCTCCCGATGTACTTCGTGTATGCAAAGGCTATTCTCCCGATGAAAATGGAAACTGTAAAGCGTATGAACAATGTACCCTTACAAATTTCTCGGAAGGAAAAAGAACAATTAAAAATAAAAATCAGGTTAAAGAGCCGGATTTTGTAAATATTTTTCTGTAGTAAATACATTTGCCATATTAGCTTTACTATACGATTGTATCATATAGTAACGATTAAAAGGGGAAAAGGATTTTTATTTGATATTATTATTTTACACTATACAAAAAATTAAACATAATTTATAATTTCAACTAATTTTGATTATGAAAAAGATAATATTATTTAAGTTTTTTTTAATATTAAGTATTATATCCGTTTTTTCTCAAACAACAAATACCTTAAGAGTTGAATCAGGGATAAGAGACAGAGTTGAATTTTATCAAAATAATAAAAAATTAAATATATATGAAGTAATGCACATAATGGAAACTAATGATATTGCATATAAAATAATGAAATCTGCTCAAAATTCTTTAGGACTAGCATATTTTTTTGGAATTATTGGAGGACTCCTAATCGGGTTTCCTTTGGGAACAGCTTTAACCGAAGGTAATCCTAATTGGAAATTAGCAGCCGTTGGCGGAGGGTTGGCTTTGATTTCATTTTCTATAAAAAAAAGCTACAAACAAAAAGTAAGAACAGCAGTTAATTTCTATAATACCGGTTTAAATACAGGAATGTTGCAAAACAAAACCAAAGTAAATTTTTATATTACAAGCAATGGAGTCGCTATGGCTTTAAGTTTTTAAAGTGTCAAAATAAAAAAAAAATGGAGAATGCTTTTTTCCTCTGAATGCAATATAATTCGAACATATCAACCATTATAACATATTTTTTGCCCGCATTTGCATATAAATATCAACATAAATATTTTTTGTGTGTTAATTTTTTGAGCCTACTATAAAAAGTCTTTTTTCCCACTAAGACACTAAGACACAAAGAAATCACAAAGAAATAAACTACTGAAAATAAATACTTTGTGTGTCTTGGTGTCTTTGCGCCTTCGTGTCTATATATAGCTTTGAAACTTTTTATAGTGGACTCTTTTTTGTTATTTAAAAAACATTAATTTTTGTGTAAATAAACAATCATAATATAATATTGTTAAATAAGCTGGATGCAAAATAAAAAATATTATTATATTTGTATAGAAATAATGTTTTAACTAAAACATATAAAACTTATCATTATGAAAAAAATCCTTTTCCTTACAATTTTGTTTTTATTTTCATTGAATTATGGATTTTCTCAAATCTATAAAGGCGAAAGAGCCTCAAGTATTATTGAAGGTTCCGAGTTAATAAGATTTAAAGAATTCTCCGAAATACCTGTATTTATCAGATTCAGAGAATCTGTTAATATGGATGTTGAGCAATCCATTAATTTTACCAAACAAATAACAAAAAATGAAAATTTTGACTTAAAATTACAAAATATCCAGAATAATCAAGGTAATCAAAAAACATATCGTTACGTGCAAACAATAAATAATATACCTATTGAATTTAGTTCATGGTCGGTACAAACAGAAGACGACAGAGTGTATGCCATGAACGGAGAAATTTTAAGTAATCCCGAAGTAAATATTGATTTTTCAATTACCGAAGAACAAGCTTTGGAAATTGCATTGAATTATATTGATGCTGATATTTATATGTGGGAGAATGAGGAAAGCGAAAGATTATTAAAAAGTTTTTTGAATAATTCCGTAGCAAGTTATTTTCCTGTTGCAGAAAAAGTAATTGCTCCGTCTGATATTGTTTTTGAAAAATCAACTCTTCATACTGCATATAAATTCAATATTTATTCAAAAATTCCTCACGACAGAAAATATGTATATGTTGATGCCCAAAGCGGAGAAGTATTATATGATTTGCAAATATTAATGTCAAACAATGTAGAAGCAATCGGAAATACTGTATATAGCGGGGAGAGAACAATAATGACACATTATTTAGAAGACGAAGAAATGTACAGATTAAGAGATTTTACACGCGGAAACGGTGTTGCAACTTTTAACTGTCATAATACTGCAGATTTTAGTGCTGCAACAGATTTTTGGAATGAAGATACTTACTGGAATAATATTAATGAGCAACTAAACCAATACGCTACCGATGCACATTTTGCCACGGCATCCACTTACGATTATTTTCTAGAAATACACGGAAGAAACAGCATAGATGATGACGGTCATCAATTACGTTCATTTATACATTTTAATTTGGTGGAAGCCGGAATGCAAAGCAACATTAATGCGTTCTGGAATGGTCAATGGATGACTTATGGAGACGGAAATCCCGATTCAGGAATAACTCCCCTAACTACAATTGATATATGTGCTCACGAAATTACTCACGGTTTAACAAGTCATACCGCTAAACTTATTTACAAAGATGAATCCGGTGCATTAAACGAAGCATTTAGTGATATTTTCGGTACTGCCGTAGAATTTTATGCAGTTCCTGAGTTTGCAGACTGGACTATCGGAGAAGACATAGGTTTTTATATGAGATCTCTGGAAAATCCCAAAATAAGGAATAACCCCGACACATATAAAGGAGAATTCTGGTATTTTGGAGAAGAAAACAATGGAGGTGTGCATACAAATAACGGTCCTTTGTGTTACTGGTTTTATCTTATCAGCGATGGCGGTAGCGGAACCAACGATAACGGAGATAGTTACTCGGTTAATCCGATAGGAATCGAAAAAGCCGAGCAAATTGCTTTTAGAATGCTCACTGTATATTTATCGCCAAGCTCAAATTATAAAGATGCATGGTTTTATGGTATGCAAGCTGCTGCAGATTTATATGGTGCGTGTTCTCCTGAAGTACAGGAAGTTGGAAATGCCTTTTATGCTATCGGTGTTGCAGAACCATATATAAATGAAGTTCATGCTGCATTCGACATAGAATTCGAAGGACTTGAAAATAATTGTCAACCTCCTTCCGAAATCAGATTTATTAATAATAGTTACAACGGATTTGAATTTATCTGGGACTTCGGTGATGGTAATACAAGCACCGATATAAATCCCGTTCATATTTATAATGATTTCGGAGAATTCGATGTTACACTTACTATTGATGGAGGAGGTTGCGGTGAAAATTCTATTGTTAAAGAAAGTCTTATTACAATTAATCCGGATTTAACTTGTGTACACCTGATGCCTCAATCAGGAAATATCATTATAGATGCTTGTTCGGGTACAATATATGACCACGGAGGACCTGATTACAATTATCATAATAATAAAAATTCAACTATTACATTACATTCGGAAGACGCAGAAAATTACATATTATATATTAATCATTTTGATATTGAACCCGGCTCGGCACATATATGTAATTATGATTATCTTGCATTTTATGACGGGACTTCTACTTCTGACGAACTTATAAATAACACCAGATACTGTAATACTACCGGTAATCCCGAAATAATTTATTCAAGCGGAAATGCAATTACAATTCAGTTTCTTACAGATCAGGCAACAAATCTGAGTGGATTTGAAATTGAATATAATTGCTTAACAGTCGAAGATTTGCCATTAGCTTTATTTTCTTATGAAAAATCTTATACCTGTGATGGACTTATAAGTTTTTTGGAGAATTCTCTGAATAATCCTATGGAATGGTTGTGGGACTTCGGAGATGGCAATATAAGCGAAGAACAAAATCCTGCACATATTTATTCCGAAAACGGTACATATTCGGTAAGTCTTACTGTTACAAATAATAACGGGAATAATACGAAAACAAAAAACAATATTATCACTGTTGACCTGCCCAACACTCCTGTTATTACAGAGGACGATTTTTACGGATGCAATGATGAAAGTTTTACCATTGACATAGATTTTGAAGGCGAACTATACTGGTATGAAAACATAAATGATATTGAAACTGTACATATAGGTAGTTCGTGGTTACATGAACCGATAGATACGGATGTACAATACTATATCAGAGAAAAAGTTCCGGGAGAAAACTATATGGTAGGTCCAACAAATAATACAGAAGGCGGCGGATTTTTCGGAAATGTTGATCATGTCCATTACCTCATTTTTGACGCTTATAAAGATTTCCGGATTAATACGGTTAAAGTAAATGCAGAGAATAACGGAGTCAGAACTATTGCTTTAAGAGATAACAACAGTAAAATTATTCAACAAAAAACTCTGTTTATTTATGAAGGTGAATCTGAAATTGAACTGAATATTGACGTGTCTGCAGGAGAGGATTTGCAATTAGTAGGCATGGGGGCTCCAAACTTATTCAGAACAAATGATGCATCATATCTGGACTATCCATACACAATTGACAATATTGTCAGCATTAAGCATAGTAGTGCAAGTACCGGTACTACCGGACATTATTATTATTTTTATGACTGGGATATTACTACAATTGATTGCATAAGTGCTCCGGCAGATATTGCCATTACATCCAATATATGCAGCAATATTATAAAAAACAAAAACAAACAAAACATCAGCATTTATCCTAATCCAAGCAATGGTATAATAGAAATAACAGGACTTACGGCTGATAAAGAATATCTGATAAATATTACAGACATAAGTGGAAAAATATTATTGCAGAATAATTTATTCGATAGAACAACTCTTAATCTTTCATCATTTAGTAAAGGAGTTTATTTTGTAAGTATTTCTGGAGATGAATTTATCCAGACATATAAATTGATTTTACAATAAAATCATTTCCTATCCTTTAATTACTGCAAGAGGTTTTAGCTCAACCAATATTTTAACTAAATCTTCCTGATTTTTCATTATCATATTTATATCTTTATAAGCACTTACGGCTTCGTCAAGATTTTTAGCCGATTTTATGCTGTGGATAATTCCCTGCCGGTTCATAATTTCAATTTCTTCTTTAAGATTTAATCTTTTAATTGCCTCTTTTCTTCCCATAACTCTGCCTGCACCATGCGAACATGACTTAAAACTTTCGGGATTTCCAAGACCTTCGACTATATATGATTTTGACCCCTGAGAACCGGGAATTATTCCTGTTTCTCCTTTAAATGCTGATGTGGCTCCTTTACGATGAACCATTACTTTTTTACCAAAATGTTTTTCTTCCTTTGCATAATTATGTGCGATATTTATAAAATCAGAAAACTGAACATTTTTAATTGTATCTGCAAAAATATTTTTGATTTTATCTGCCATAAGTTTTCGGTTAGCAAAAGCAAAAGCAACACAAAAATTCATTTCACGTAAATAATCTGTTGCTTCCTGCATATCTAATGGTAAATATGCCAACTGCACTCTTTTGGGAATAAGTATATCAAATTTACTCATCATATTATTTGCAAGCCTGTTATAATATGTTGCAACCTTATGTCCCACATTTCTGCTCCCCGAATGTATCATCAGCCAGATAAACCCATCGGAACCTTTCTGAATTTCTATAAAATGATTTCCTCCTCCCAAAGTTCCTAATTGACGTAATGCGGATTCATATTCCTGCTTTACGATTTTCGTTTTCGAAATATCATAAACAGGCATTAAGTTTCCATCCTGTTTTTGTTTATTATGATTTTTGCCGACAGGAATTTTATTTCCTATATTATTAATAATGTGTTTAAGGTCATTTTTTCTAATTTCATGCAGATTTGTTCTCAGAGCACTCATACCACAACCGATATCAACCCCAACTGCATTAGGAATTATTACATCTTTTGTTGCCATAACCGAACCGATAGGCATTCCAAAACCTTCGTGACAATCGGGCAAAACAACAATATGACCGAAAGCGAAAGGATAATTTGCAAGATTTTTCACTTGTTCCATTGCTCCCGATTCTATCGAATCAATCCACATCTTTACTGGAAGTTTTTCGCTATTGATTTCTTTATGCATTAAAAAAACTATTAAATCAAACTGTCAAAAAAATATACTTAAACAACCAAGACAGTTAAACGTCTAAACAATTAAATATGAATAATAATAAAAATGCCCCCTAGACTCAAAGACATCAAGAAACACAAAGAAAAACTAGTGAATCTTTGTGCCTTAGTGCCTTTGTGGCAAGAAAACATTTAAACAATCATTCGGCATCTTTCCACTCAAAAATAATCGGCTCTACGGTATAAGCTTTTTTTCTGAGCAATTCAATAACACCGTTTTCGCCGGGCAAATGAGCAGCTCCTATTGCATTAAAAGTTCTTTGTTTTCTTATGAATTTATGAATATTTTTAGCCATTTTTTTATTTCTGTCAATTAAAAAAGCCTGATTAAATTCAGCAGGAAGAGCTGTGTCTTTGGTTAATTCATACATTTTGTCAAGATTTCCTATCAGATATGCTTCAATCAATTCTTCGAATTTATCTTCTACACTTGAAATTGTATCTGTTAATCCTTCTATAAGCATTGATACCTGATCTTCTATGCTTATTGCATCAATTGCATTTATCTGGTCGCTGAATTCTTCTATTCCCAAACAAATTTTGCCCTGTTCTCTTGCTTTATTAAGCAAATATAAATCCAAAGCATCTGCTTTATCTTTAGCTAAGTCCATTTGCATAAGTTGTGTAAAAAGAAAAAATGGTTTCATTTTATTAAATATGAATAATGATTGTCCTGTTTTTTCCTTAACAATACTGTCTAATAAGTTATAATCTTCTTCGCTAAGCAAATCGCTAAGTGATTTATCTTCCATAAACATTGTGCTTTGGACTTCTGCCATATCCAATTCGTCCATTAATAGTTCCATAGCATAAGCTTCAGAAGAGTTGAATGCTTCGATAACTTCATCCCCAAATGCAAAGACCCGTTTATCCTGAATATGTATAGTTCCATAAAGATATGAAGGTTCTTTTAGTCTTTTTCCTGTTATTTCCCATAAAACGCTTTGTGCATTTGATAATAAAACTAAAAAAAGCAGACTTGTTACTAAAAATATGTTTCTCATGATATTTATTTTTTTTATTAAAAAAAGCCCTTACTTGTAAAATAATAAGGGCTGATTTTATTTAATTAGTGTTTGTCTATAAAGTAAGTGTCTGGTTCATAATGTTCGAGTTCAAGGCTTGCGAAGTTTTTAATCGTCAGGAGTTTACTTATGTAAATGACTGCGATAAAAAACGAGCATAACGAAGAAATCGGACATTATGGACAGACACTAATTAATTTGTTATCAGTTTCCTTTATGACGGTAACTCAAGACCAAAACCTTGTCTTTTGTCTGCTCTTTTAAGTTTATAAGCAAGGAATATTGATATTATACCACAAAATACAAGAATAAATATTGGAATTCTATAGTCATAATATGGTAATAAATCATTAGCTTGTTTTAACTTAATAAGTTCGCTAACTTGTCCACCTGTTAGGCGCCCTTCTTTTGCTAAATAATTAATAGCACTATTCATAAATTCTTCTGCTTCATCTAAAATATCGGGATTAGTTTCTCTTATTTCAGCAACAATACTATTTAAATTATCAACAACCTCTTGAGTTTTTCTAGTTTCTGAAACAGTTATACTTTCTCTTACATTATCAATTTCAATTTTAGTGTCTGAATTTACAGGAATGGCAATAAGCAAGGCTCCAATTCCCCAGAAAAACAGGCCTAATCCCCAATTTTGAACAGTAAACATTGAAGCATAAGCAGTACCCAGTCTGTTTTCTGCAACAATTTTTGCAACCGAAGGCCACATTGCTGCGGGTACTAATGAAAATGCAATACCAAGACTAAGCAGACCTACATAAGCAAACATTGGATGTGTTCCTAAAGACAAACAAACATGTGCAAGAATTAATAAAAAAGCTCCCAGCATCATTAAAGAAGCTGCTTTCCCTTTTTTATCAACTATACTTCCAAATATTGGAGTAAATATAATTGTACCAAGAGGAATTAAAGCTGCCGTTTTAGGACCATTCTTTAACCACAAACCAATTAATTCTTGATTTAAATATACAATGGTTGCAAAAACAGCTATAATAATAATTCTTGCTATATTTTTATGTGATACTTGTTTAATGTTATTAGGAATAAGTGTTACTCCAAGTGCAAATAAAAACACCACTATATAAACAGAAGCATTTCCGGCAGCTTCACTTCCAAACATTTCGATTGAAGCTCCATCTGGCAATACATAAGCAAATCCGAATTTATTTACCAAAATATCGGGGGCATATTGTATAAACGGAAATACTGCAGAATAAAATGCAACACATAATAGTGTTATATAAACAAATGAGCTGTTTTTAACAAGTTTAACCAAGTCAGAGAATTTAAAATCTTCGGATTCTTCAGCTTTAGCTTCACAAGCCGTTCTTGGATCTTGTTCAGCTTTTAACATTGCAAGTTTTTTATCTTGAGAATCTAATCTATAATCCATAAATGTATATATTACAAACATAATCATAGCTATTCCGATAAGGGCTGCTGCAAAAGTAACAGCAGGAGAAACAGAACCTCCGGCAATATCTAATGAAATAGCTATTGCGAGAGCAGACCCAAGTCGTCCAAATCCCATATTTATACCCATTGCAAGAGCAACTTCATAGCCTTTAAACCATTTTACAATAGTTCTCATTACAATTACACAAACTACTTCAAGACCGATTCCAAAAAATATACGTCCAAGTATTAAACCAAATAATGTATTATTCTCAAAAATTATTCCTGATGCTGTAAGTGCCGAAACAAGACCTCCAAACGCAGCAATACCACCAAAAGCGTAACCGGCAATTCTAATACCCCACTTGTCCAAAATTATACCACCAACGATAATCATCCCAAACACATTCGCAATGGTTGTAAGACCTAAAATTCTTCCAAATTCCTCACTGGAAAAACCATAATCGGTTTCCATTAAATCTCGTAGTCCCGAATAAAAATCCTGAAAATAGTAAGTCGCAAACATTAACCCACTAATCAGCAATAAAACAAGCCAACGTAATGCGGCACTGTCTCTCATCGTACTCATACTTTTTTGTGTCATAGTTTTAAAATTTTAAGTTATTGATTTATAAATAATTTTTTTAATTATGATATTTTATAAATTCTGACTATATTTTAAAAAAAAGCAAAAATATAATATTTTTTTAAATACCAATATCTT
>SLSH01000429.1 GCA_007130555.1 Bacteroidales bacterium | reverse complement strand
TTTTAAAAAAATATTATGCAGAAGTAATAAAAAATTGTTAATTTTGAATTTTATAATAAAAATATATAAATATTATGGATAAACGATTATTCTTTTTAGTTTTATGTATTATTGTATCTTTTCAACTAATTGCTCAAGATACAGATATCAATAAATACGTACAGAATCAGCAAAAAAAACTGGTTTATAATACCGAAAAACTTGTTCATATTCCTAACACACAAGTTAAAATAATGCCTCCTCCACATTTTGAATTAGACACAAATATTAATGGTTTTGTTCATTCCGGTTCGGCAAGTACAATTCAAATTATCGAAGTACCGGAAGTTTCGTATATATCAATTGATAAATCAATGACTCCTGAACACATAAAATCTCAAAATTATACTTTAATTGAACGTAAAGAAGTAATTTTGGAAACAGGAAGTAATGCTGTAATTTATTTTGTAAGTTTTAATGCTGACGGTGTTGATTTCGAAAGGGCAATGTTATTTACAGGCGAAGAAAATACAATCTGGGTTAATTTTAATTACCCTGTCAGCATGAAAAAACTACTTTATCCTGCAATTGAATCCTCATTACTATCTGTTCAGGCATTGTAAATAATTGCAAAATATTTTTATGAAGATAAAAAATAAAATATTATTTACAATAATTATTATCATTTTGAAAATCAACGGATTTTCTCAAAGCAATACATTGTATCACGACATTTTTTATTATTCTCATGAGCAAAATATGTGGGGTCCCGACTCTGCATACGGCATAGATGTAAATCACACTTTTTTTGATCTGGAAATTGATGAATCTTATGGTTTTACTGAAATCACTGAAATTTTCGGTCAGCAATTCGGAATAGGTTTTGAAACGGGAATTTACTCATTACTCAGTTCAACATGGGAAGCTTACGGTTTTTATTCAGGTAAATTTGATCTTGACTATCCCATTCAGGTAATATTAGAATTCCCTGAACATAATTCATTTGATTATGGAGGCCCTGCTACAATTCATACATCTTATATTGTAACTAACGGCTGGGCTTTAGATACCGAATTCCCTCCGGTCGGGGTTGTTACTCTTGATTTTGAGTATGAATTTGACCCTTACATGGATATTGTTGTATGTGTTTTTAGTTGCGATACAATGCATATAATTCCGTCAAGTATTCATGTCCCTCATACTCTTGACACTCTTTTTCACATAAACGGATATACAGAATATACTGTTTATCCTTGTTATGTTGATGACGAATTTACATTTTGTCATGATTATGAATTACCTATTGATGTAGATTTTACAGATCTTGTGAATTTTGATTTTGTAATTCAGGTTGACCTGCCTTATGTAGAAACCGAAGCATACGTAGAGGAAGAAACAAATTGTCTGATAGCATCCGGAAGCGACCCTTACATGAATACTCAACTTGATATACTGGGTTTTCTGTATGTTATGGCTGGATATCTTCCTGAACCTGAAGGACCTGCAATTCAAGAAGCCATAGGATTTTTAAACGGTGAAATAAGTTATCCTGTCGAAACTCCGATTGGAGAGATATCATTTGATATTGATTATTCATTAATGGATATTTATCTTCATATAGCAAACACATTAATTCAGGATATTTATTTCTGTCCTACTATCTGGGCTACTTTCGACTTCCCCGTTGCACTCCCTTATGTTATAACCGATCCGTCAAATAATAATATTGAAGTTGAATCAGGATATTCGGATACTATTAAAATTGCAGTAGGAAATGACCTTACTATAACATATCCATGTCACGGCACAGAATCGTATGTTGACAGTATGTATGTCGGAGTTAGTTACAATATTCAACCTACAATTAGAAATCACACATGGGACAGTATCGCTTTTTCAATAGCAATAGAAGCTCTTTCTGCCGAAATAATAATAACCACCCCATGGAAATCAACTTTTTCTGAAATAGAAATGCCTGAATTTATATTACCCGAACAAATTATTTCCGAGAATAAACAAACGGTCGGTTCGTCTTCTATCCAATATGTAAATTACTATGAAAGTACTGATGAACAAAAAGATTTAGGTCCATGGACAGTCGGTCCGTTATTTGAATGGACTGTGTCTTTAGGTCATGTATCAGCTACATGGTTTGACGAAACATGGGAATTAATGCATTTTGAAGAGGATCTTGAGTTCCCCGGAACTTATATAAAACCTTATGATAAATCCGAAATTAATGCCTTACTATATATTGACGGAGGTATATATTGCTATGGGGACTCTTATGATTTTATTTATGCAGAAGCTCAAAACGGGCAAGCTCCATATACTTATGAATGGTCAACCGGACATATTACTCATAATACAATGCATGATACTGACAGTATTTGGGCAGAACCCGGTTTTTATATGGTAACAATTACGGACTCTTATGGTTGTGAAAGTTACGACTCAATTACAGTAGCAGTTAATGAGCCAATAATATATTCTTTTAACATTACGGATATATATTGTCACGGATTTAATCAAGGAGCCGTCGAAACCAATGTAAATGGAGGCACTCCCCCTTATTTTTTTAATTGGTCAAATGGAAGCAATCTTCAAAATCCTGTAAATTTAAGTGCAGGTTGGCATACTGTAACTATAACAGACTGGAAAGGATGTAATATAGTTGATTCAGTGTTTATAGACCAACCGGAAACTCCGTTAACAATAGATACAACACTTACACATATCCCTTGTTTTGGAATGGAATATGGTTCTATTGAAGTACAATTATCAGGGGCGGCACCTCCGTATTCAATAGAGTGGTCATCAGGACAAACATATCAAAACTTAACCAATATTCCTGCCGGCACATATACAATTTCAGTTACAGATGCAAATGATTGTCTGTGGACAGAGACTATTAATATTTTAGAGCCGGATACACTAATTGCAACTATTGAACACACAAATATTCCTTGTGCCGGTGATAATAGCGGATCAATAAGCGTTCATGTTACGGGAGGAACTCCTGATTATACATATTTCTGGTTTCATAATCCTCAGGAAAATTCAAGTGAGTTAACAGATTTAAATCCGGGATTATATATGGTATCTGTAATTGATAAAAACAATTGTTCAGATACTGCTACTGTAATTATTTCACAACCCGACAGACTTGTATTGGATTTTTTCATCAAAGATGCAAGTTGTAAAGGCACAAATGACGGTTATATTATTGCTTATCCGGACGGAGGCACACCCGATTATACAATTGTATGGAGCACGGGACACTATAATGATTCAATTGGCGGATTACCCGCGGGGAATTATACGGTTACACTTACTGATAATAACAATTGTTCTGTTGTTCACGAAGCTACCGTTAGCGAGCCCGAACAACATTTAAGTTCGGAATTTTATGATATTATTAATCCCTCATGTTTCGGTTATAATGATGCAAGTGCAAATGTTATCCCTGAAGGCGGAGCATCTCCGTATAATGTTGTATGGGAAGACGGGGTAGAACAAGAAGGTTTTACGGGACACGGTATGTCTGCCAATATTTTTTACAATATAACAGTAACAGATATAAATAATTGTATGTATTTTGACAGTATAAAATTTACGCAACCTCTTGTAATGGAAACATCAGTAACTACGACAGATGTTATTTGCGGAGTATCATCCGGAAGCGGACAGGTACAACATACTGTCGGAGGCACTCCTCCCTATTCATATTTATGGTCTAGTGGAGAACAAGGAAATAGTGCTTACAATTTACAGACAGGCGAAATTTTTGTTACAGTTACCGACAGTAATAATTGTACCGAAATAATCGGTTTAACTGTAGGTTTTTCAGGTAAAATTAACGGATATGCAGAAATTATAAGAGAAAACCTTTGTTATAAAGATAGTATCGCTGTTGCTGTTGCAAGTTTACCTGATGGAATTGAACCCAAAACATTTATTTGGTCAGATCAGCAAACCGGAGATACTGCATATAATTTATACGCAAATACATATACAATTTATGCTTATGATAAATATAATTGCGGTGATACAATATCTCTATCGGTTACTCATCCCGACTCAATAAGACCTAATTTTGAGATAATAAGACCTTCGTGTAGCGGAGAATTTGACGGCAGTATAGCTGCATATCCAACCGGAGGCACAAAAGATTACAGTTATTATTGGAATGACGGCAGTACACAACATATTATCAATGAAATCAGGGAAGGAAATTACTATTTAACCATTACCGATAATAATTCCTGCATATTTGAATATCAGATTGAATTAAAAGAAAGTAAATATTGTGTTTTTGTTTATAATACATTTACTCCAAACGGAGATGGTGTTAACGATACCTGGATAATAGAAAATATAGAACATTTCAAATATAGTAAGGTATGGGTTTATAACCGTGTCGGGAATCTTGTATTTTATGAAAATAATTATCAAAACGATTGGGCAGGAACTTATAACGATAAAGAATTGCCCGAAGGTACATATTATTACATCATTGATTTAGGAACAGCAGGAGCACCGATTAAAGGACATGTTACAATTATCAGATAATTAAAAATGAAAAAAATTGTAATAATATACATATTATTAATAATAACAGGGAGTAAAATAATTGCCCAGCAATTACCACATTTCCGAAATTCTCATATTAATCATATATATTGGAATCCTGCTTATATTGTTAACCCCGAAACACCTAATGCTATATTAAACCATCGTGCACAATGGGTAGGATTTAGCGGAGCACCAAAAATTTCAATTTTAACCGGGAAATATAATTTCAGAGAAGACATGGCTGCCGGAGTATATATGATAAATGACATAACAGGAATATCAAGAAAAATGGAGTTCTGTTTAAATTATGCATATTTATTAAAAGCCGATAAATTTAATATTTCATTTGGTTTAGCATGGACAATAACACAATTTAATATAATCGGTACAAACATTAGCTTATTTGATGTTAATGATCAAGCCGTAAATATGCATCTTGATGATAAAACATGGAAACCCGATGCAAATGCAGGTATAATATTTTACAGCGAAATCTTTTATATAGGATTTGCCATAAATCAATTGTTGCAATCCAAATATATTTTCTTTAACGAAAATGATGTTCCCGGAACAATAGAGTCTAAAAGACACTATTTATTAACGGGAGCCTATAATTTTTCTAATAATAAGTATCGTTTATCTCCATTTATTAATAATTATTATACCCCAAATACTCCATATAAATTTGATATTGGATTAAAATATTTTAACATGAAAAGATTTTTCTCCTCATTAGTTTATTCCAGTAAAGATGCAATTGTTTTTTCTGCCGGATATAAATATGAGAAATTCTTTTTTGAGTATTCTTTTGATATTATAACTTCAAGAATAAGAAACGTAAGCAGTGGTGCTCACGAAATCAGCGTTGGAATATTTTTATCTGAAGAGATCCGGAAAGGTGATACCAGACCAATGTTTTAAGGCATTTTAATTTTAGAAGAAACTTCTACTTACAGATGCTCCTTCGCCAATATTTATACCAAAAACAATTTCTGTTGAACCTATTGTATAAGCAGACAGGTCGCTAAATGTAAAATCATAAGACAATCCGAAATAATACTGATTAACTCTCATACCTACACATGCGATAAATGAATCTTCGGGTCTTATTGAAAATCCAAACCAATAGTCTCCATTATAAATTATTTTTAAATTGATATCAAACTGAGGAGGAGTAACTTCTGTCATTTTTACAAGAGCAGAAGGTTCTACTTCCCATTCAGGAGATCCGTCAAAGTCAAAGCGATATCCCCCCATAGCCCAATAGTGTCTGACCATAGTATTATCATCTAAATTTTTATTAATCTTTAATTTAGATTCAAATAGATTTAATGCAGTAATTCCTGCCCAGTATTTTTTACCATAAGCATATACTCCAAAAATAGCGTCAGGGACAATAGTTTGTTCAATT
>SLSH01000338.1 GCA_007130555.1 Bacteroidales bacterium | reverse complement strand
TGAAGAGATTTCGGGGTGTTTCGCAAATTGTTTCTCAGGACGCACCGGGGGACGGAGCATAGAGATTTTGAGATTTTTGAGGACCGGTTGAGAAGGGAGTTGAAGCGAGGCCAAAGAAATAGTAGACTAGTCTCAGACTGGTCTAAAAAGATGAAAGGAAACCAATGGAACGAATTGGAGCTTACGAGGCGAAAACCCATTTGCCTGAGCTTATCAGAAGGGTTTCGAAGGGTGAAAGGATCATCATCACCAAGCACGGGGTAGAGGTAGCCCTGATACAACCTCCGGAACCTGAGCAGAAAAGCGATACAAAAGATGTAATTCGGAAAATCCGTGCTTTCCGCAAGAAACATGTGTTCGACGGTATGACGATTCGTGAAATGATCGAACAAGGCAGGCGATGAATGAAATGAAAAGATCCTTTGTAGTGGATAATTCGGTAGTGATGTCTTGGTGTTTTGGCGATGAAAAAGAAAAGTATGCTGACGAGGTTCTTGGTTTACTGGAAGAATGTGAGGCATTTGTCCCAGGGGTTTGGCCACTGGAAGCGGCAAACGTGCTGTTGGTGGCGCAAAGGAAAAAGCGCTTGAATAAAGCCGATGCTGTTCGTTTTTTGAACCTTGTACGGGCGCTGCCAATCAGAGTGGTCCCTGAGACTACTGAACGTGTTTTTGGTGACATTATCGCTCTTGCACATGAGACCGGACTTTCAAGTTACGATGCGGCATACTTGGATCTTGCGATGAGAGAGGGGCTACCCATAGCCACCCTTGATGTGAACATGAGGCGGGGCGCATCCCTTGTCGGGATAGAGTTGCTCGAACCATAGATGGGACGAAATAAATGGGGACGGAGGGAGCTCTGTAATTACGTAAGAAGCTGTTATGATTGACTAAAAAATGGGGACGGAGCCTTGCCGATTTTGCCGATTGCCGTTTCATGTCAATCGGTTCTTGCCTTGTCGCCCTCTTTGTTGCCGCAGTATACCGCCAGCAGCTTCTTGATTTCCCCGGCGCTTTGTTCTGCATTGAGACCGGAGATATTGGCGTGCAGATCGGCCCGGCGGTATGATTTCCGGAAAAAAGTGATGTCCTCTTTGATACAGTCCATATATAAGTTTTTTTCTTTTTCCGTCAGGTTCTTTGCGATTGGCCGGGAATCGATGTCGTGGAACTCAACTCTAGCCAGGATGTTTGCCGGTGTGTCCTCAATGGCGACCGTCACGCAGTTAATCTTTCGGACGAGACGCCCGAAGGCGTCTCGAAGTCCGCTGGGAGGAAGGGCGATCACGCATCTGCTATTCCTCTCGCTGAGCTTTTTGAGAACTATGGATACCTCCTTGCGGTACGAGTATCCGGCAAGAAACTTGGCTTGCAATTTCTCGATGGACATGCCGAAGTGATTCTCGATCTCCTTGTCGAGATCAAAGAAGGGGCTGTCCAACTGCTTAGCAAGCAGTTTGCCGATTGTTGTCTTGCCCACACAGCTTACTCCGACGAGAAACACACGCATGATCTTACAACACCTATCGGTTTCTGAAATCAGCTTTTCATGTACGCAAGGTATCGCCGATTTCGGACAGTCCGGCAATGAAGGAACGTTCCATAAACAGTTTCTTGGGTTCTTTGTCGAGCATGGGGACCGAGCATGGGGACGGAGGACCGAGCATGGGGACGGAGCATGGGGACGGAGCATAGAGATTATGGGGACGGAGCATAGAGATTTTGAGAGATTTTGCGGGAGCATGGGGACGGAGCGGGAGCATGGGGACGGAGCATAGAGATTTTGAAGAGATTTTGAAGATATTTCGGGGTGTTTCGTAAATTATTCCTCAGGACGCACCGGGGGACGGAGCATGGATTTCGCCTGGAGATTTCGGGGATTTCGCCTGGAGATTTCGGGGACGGAGCATAGAGATTTTGAAGATATTTCGGGGTGTTTCGTAAATTATTCTTCAGGACGCACGGGAGGACGGAGCACCGTAATTCTCAAGAAGCATCCAGCCACCACCAGGGGACCGCTATGATTTTGGAATGAAGCCGTTTGATCCCTTTGCCGGCGTGGACAAGCACTCCACGGACGGTTTCCGGGTACGAGTCCAGAAAGGAAAGCAGGTTTTTGCAGTCGACCGCTGTTGGGTTGGCGGTGTGCTTTACCTCGAAGGCGAGTAAGTTGCGGCCGTGCTCGATTACGAAATCGACCTCTCGGCCGGAAACCGTGCGCCAGTAGTAAAGGCGGGCCTTGGGGGTCATGCCTTCGCAGAGGGCTCGGAGATGAAAATAGACGATTGTTTCAAAAAAATGACCCAACTCCCGGCTGCGGGCAAGGTCCGCGGCCGCGTAGTAACCCGAAAGAAAGACGGCCAACCCCGGGTCAATGCAGAAAAGCTTGGGCGACTTCACCAGCCTTTTGCCTCTGTTGAGGCTGAAGGCCGGTACCCTCTCAATGATGTTGGAGATTTCCAGCAGCTTTATGTAGCGATGGGTTGTGCTGAGGGGGATCCCGATGTCCCGGGCGACCTCGGCCTGGTTCAGTATGTTGCCGGTACGTAGGGCCAACGCCTGCATGACCTTTCGAAAATCCACAAGTGACTCCACCTGGGACAACTCGCGCAGGTCGCGCTCCAGGTAAGTGCGGACGTAGCTTTCCTGCCAGTTCAAAACCTCGTTATGCCCGGAAAGGAACAAGGTTTTGGGCATGAACCCGCGCAACATAAAGGGCAATGGCTCCACGCCGTCAACGTCTTTTTCACCGGCCCATTGGCCGGGCTGCCACAGTGTTGAAAAATTGGTGGGATCCGGGTGGTCGTACTCTTCACCCCAGGTAAACGGCAACAATTCGAGATAAAAGGCCCGGCCTGCCAGAGATTCAGTAACGCTTCGCATCAAGAGCAGGTTTGCCGAGCCTGATAGAATGAACTTCCGGTCGGGACCGGACCTGTCAACCGCGAGTTTGATGGCCTCAAAAAATTCCGGCAGTTTCTGGGCTTCGTCAATGATAAGGCGGTCGGTATCCGCCCAGAGTGATTGGGGGTCAAGGAGCGCCTGCTCTCGAATGGCATAGTCATCGAACGTCAGATAGGTGAATTCGGGAAACTCGTGCTGCAGCAAGGTGCTTTTTCCCACCTGCCGGGCGCCGGTCAGCACTGCGACCGGAAATTGCTCCACGCCCTTGCGAAGCTTTTCGGCCAATCGCCGCTTAGTGTATTTTATTCCACGGATTGAAATATTTTCTTCCATAACGTGATTGTAGTGGCTGTCGGCACGTTCGGCAAGGCAAAAATCGGGGAGGCTCACCCGAGCGGGACGAAGCTACGTAAGGAGCTGTTATGATTGACTAAAAAATGGGGACGGAGCGTAGGTTTCCTTTCGTTTCGCCCGGAATCGGTGTGGAGCATAGGGGACAGTGGGGAGCATGGGGACGGAGCATAGAGATTTTGAAGAGATTTCGGGGTGTTTCGCAAAACATTCTTCAGGACGCACCGGGGGACGGAGCACCGGAATCGAGCACCGGAATCGGGAACGGAGCGTGGTTTCCGGGGACGGAAAACGGGGACGGAGCCTTGCCGATTTTTCCTTCAGAATCGCTTATTTGTAATGTTTTGCTTCGATGCAGAGGTATCTGAACTTAGGTATGTTTCCAACCAGCGGGACGACGGAGCATGTTTGCCCAAGACAAGCGCAAGATAGTTCCCTTTATTCGCAAATGAGGGGGTTTTCGAGATTGTACCGGATGTCGAACCAAGGGGACCACGTATCGGACCGCGGATCGTAGTCCTCTTGGTAGATCTCAAAACGCTCGATGGTGTCTCCCCGAAAGTCAATCGTCAGCTGATAACGGGACAGCATGCCGATCTCACTCGCCGGTCCGGGAGGCATAGACTTGGGATAGGTTTCCTCATACTTGATTTGCTCAAGACCGTCGGCGAACTCTTCATAGACGAGGTTTTCCTCGAAGTTGATCGCCATGTAAGCCCGTTTGGCGGGCTCTTCGCTATCAACTTTGAAGTCGATGGTCCTTCGAATTCCTTCCGGCGGCTCCTCATCGGTGCATTCTCTGGTTTCTGAATTGTACCAGCACATGGTGAGCGTTCCGCACCCGGGCAATACGGCTTGATTCAACCTCTGGTAGAAGTCGGTCAGGTTGAAAGATTGCTCGGGTTCACAATCCGGGTCAGGCAATGGACAGAATTCGTCACAAATTCCATCGCCATACCAACCGAAGTATTCGCACCAATCAATTCCTGAATCCGCTTTGCCTCCCATCGCGCGGGCCTCGTCCTTTGACATAGAAAAACCTGGATCCGTCTCATCACCGGCAAGATCACATCCACCGGTCAATAGTCCCGGTCCAAGCAATAACATGGAAACCATTATTGTCATCATTGGTTTTTTCATTTGCTGCTCCCTTTCTATCTGATTGATAAATCTTTCTGCGTCTTGCAGCAAAGAAATGCAAAAAAAGGGCCACTTTTGAGATGCCTCTATCTGGTTCTCTATCTGCCTAATATCACTGCAGTATTGCAACAAGACCCCACCGGCCGGATTTTTTCTTTTGTCCAGGATCACCGGCGAATACATTTGGCAAACAGGCAAGTTTACTTGCCACACGAAAGCAAGCCCCAAAGCGATGACCAATTAACCGGATATAATAAAAGAAAAACGGGGACGGAGCATAAAAGAAAAACGGGGACGGAGCATAGAGATTTGATAAAAGAAAAATGGGGACGGAGCATAGAGTTTATGATTAACCGGATATAATAAAAGAAAAACGGGGACGGAGCAAAAAGGACGGAACGGGGGACGGAGCAAAAAACAACATGGGGACGAGCGAGAGCGAGGGAATGGGGCGGAGAACCCCTTCGTTGTTCGAGGTTCGAGACTCAGTTCAGTTGTCTGAGTTTATTGTACGGAGTCTAAATCGACCATGAAATGAAAATCAGCGTAAGGAATCATTATCCCAGGGATATCGAAAGTATAATTGCCGATCGATCCTACGACGTCCGGCACTTCGATGTACCAGATTCCATCTTTTGGTTGAATTCCGAATATATCGGGCACTTCAATGTACCATATTCCCTTCGACCAGTAACCCACTACATCCGGTACCTCGATGTAAATTGTGCTATTCTTCTTCATATCCAGCTGTTCGACCATATCCAGCTGTTCCACTAATTTGATGTATAATGTGCCATCCTTGTCTACAAACCCGAAAATGTCCGGCACCTCGATGTGGAATGTGCCATACTTGCCGACATAACCGAAAATATCCGGCACTTCTATTGATGCCAGTGAATCATTTACCATCATGAAGTGAAACCCTTGATTATCGATTATGAAAGCCGGGACATTGTAGGTATCTTGGTTAATCGCACCCACAACATCCGGGGCCTGGATGTACCAGGTTCCTTTTCTTGGTTTCTTGCCGAAAATATCGGGTACTTCGATGTACCAGATTCCCTTCCACAAATAACCTACAACATCCGGGACCTCAATATACAATGTTTCGGATTTGCCTTTGAATTTGCCGAAAATATCCGGTACCTCGATGTACAAAGTGTTGTCTTTGTCAACAAACCCAAAAATATCGGGCACTTCGATGTACAGCACGTTGTCTTTGCCTACGAAACCGAAAATGTCCGGTACTTCAATAACTCTCAGTGGATCGGCATCTTTTGCGAAAGCATCACCCACGTTAGAGAACAGTGTTGTAATCGCCAAAAGACATCCGAAAAGAACTTTGCATGCATTGGGTCTGAATTTCATCTTTCTGCTTCTCCCTCTCTTTTTTTTTGTTTGGTTTTTTTGATGACTGTTTAGTTTTCTATCACCTTCTACAAAGGGTCATAGATGTCAAGAAAAATACTCGAATAAATAGAAAAACCCAAAAAAAAATCTGCAAATTCGGAAGCCTGCGGTGGGGACGGAGCCTGCGGCCGGAAGGGCCGGAAGCATGGGGACGGAGCGTAGGACGCCGAGCGTGGGACGCCCCGGGGG
>SLSH01000363.1 GCA_007130555.1 Bacteroidales bacterium | reverse complement strand
TAATAATTAGTCCGACAAAGGAGGACGTATTATTATTTCTACAGTGGTTAATGCCGATAGATAATTATTTTTAGTCTTATCAAGCGATGATTAGACTATTAAATAATTCATATCGGTATTAATTGAACGCAGATGAAACAGATAATATTTGCTTACGCCCTTTCAGGCTTGTTTGTACTTTTTTTTAACATACGGACTTCGTCAGAGGTTAATGCTTATGCTCTTTTAGAGTGAGTTCTCGTTGTCGCAAGATAGTTGATGAGTTGCTACATTGAAACAGCCCGAAATGTTATCAAAGCATTGCAACTTGTAACAGTGGATTTATTTAATCATATTAAGATAAATATATACCTGTTCGGTAAAATAACTCATAGAAGAATACGGGTTTATTTCCAACATAAGGTCGTAGAAATCATCAACTCTCAGGGGTCTTCGTCCTACTTTGAATTTAGCTTTTGATTGAGCCAAAATAAAACGTAACGGAATACATTCAATTAGTTGCAAGTCAATAAGAATATCAAAATCTGTATTTGTAAAATCTTCAATTGCTTCTTCTTTGGGTTTTTGGTACCAGTTAACTTCTTTTTTACAAAAGAAACCGAACTCTTTAGGCTGGAGGTGAAATCCGTCCAAATCATTTTTATCAACATAGCCCAAAGTTTGGACATTTGGCACTTCTTTTTTTAGTTCAATAACAAAATTTTTGACGGTTTTAAATTCATGTTCGTTTGTAGCATCATAAATAATACCGACATTTTTTGCATTTTGCAAATTACATACAACAGCATTGAGCTTTTTTTTAGCATAGTCTTTTCTCAGCTTGTATAATGCTATTCTTTTCTTTATACCTTTTAGAATATTCACTTTTTTTTCAAATATATGAAATGCAAATTTGCATTAATTCTTTTAATAAAACAAATTTTTAAAAAAATCTCATAAAATATGTAATATTTTCATTATCTTTGTAAAAAAGCAGACGAAATCTATCGCTGTTATGCAAATAGCAGAGGAAAGTCCGGACAGCACAGGAAACGGCACTTCTGAAAGAGAAGATGTTCGTGAGAGCATGATAACGGAGAAGAAAACAACCGCCCTTTTTATACAGGGTAAGGGTGAGAAGGTGGTGTAAGAGACCACCGGTATTGTATGGTAACATCAATAGCCGTCCGTTCTGCCGGTTGCAAGACTATGTATATCGGCGCGACGATTTTATCGTCAAAGAGTTTTCCGCTCAAGCCGAGGGGTAAGTCGCATAGATAAATGATAGATATTACTTATTTTTTAAGTAAGACAGAATCCGGCTTATATTGTCTGCTTTTTTTATTTACTATACTTTCGCACATAATTTTCATTATAGTATAATGCTAACATAGCGTGTTGTATTGATAGTTGTTACTAATTGGTAAAATAAGTAATATCGTCAATCAACGACCGCGGGTGGGCAGGAAAAAACGGAGAGCCAGACGAGGGGTGAACGGCAAAACGGTTATAAACGAAGTTCGGCGAAGCCAATTGTGTCAAGCCGACATGTTTAGTAGCGATGATAAATTTGTTTAGTATAATCGAAGCAGTACTTGTGCTGAGGTAACTCGAAATATTGCGAAGATTAGACTATTACAAATTTACAATCGGTATCGTTCATAATCAAAGCGACGGGTAGCTTATGTAGGGGAGCTTTGATTATGCCAGGTTGACTACAATTCTATCGTTTTGTCGGAGGCGGGTGGAAGCATCGTTTTTTCTTGATTTTTTGCAGACTTTTGTGCTTGTGCTGAGCGACAGTCGAAGCATCAAGACAAAAGTCGAAGAAATAAATAAAAATGGAAAAATCAATATTAACTACTTATTTTATTATTCCCCACTATGGTTAAAATCAAATAATATTATTGTCAATTATTGTAATCGATTTATAAACAGACATATATGACAATAAAAGTTAGTGCGAAATTTTAGTTATTTACTAAACTTAACTACAATTGCTTTTGAGGTATTTTCAGTAATTTTAAAACGATTATCTATACGATGTCCTACAATCCATACAATTTCATTTGCGGAAGTCAAAAGCCATAATTCGGATTTTTGAAAAAGATTTAATTTATTATCCGTAAAAAAATCACTAAGTTTTTTTAAATTATCCATCCCTAATGGTTTGAACTTATCTCCTTCCTGCCATTTTCTAAGTTTTAACGGAAATTTTATTTTCTCAACATCAAGCATGGCATAATTGGGATTCTTAATTATTTCAAAATTTTCAGTAATTTTAATTTCCTCAAACTTTAAATTAATCGGTATATTTATTTCTTTAATGTTTTTTTCGATAAAATATTCTTCGGATTTTTTTGAAGCATAATTTGTTCTGATAATAATATGTTCTCTGTCTTTTAACACTTCTATATTGCGATAAATACAAGCTTTTCCGCTTTGCGAATTCAGTAAATCAAGAGCTTCGGCGGCAAAAGAATTAGGTAATGATTCGTAAGAAAATATTTCAAACAAAACAGTTTCGGGATAATGAGTTTTTTTTAATTTATCAATATTAATATACACCTTATCTTCGGCATATTTTACACAATTTTGTTTTGCGGTTAGTATATAATCTTCATAAATTTTTGCAACATCCTTTAAATAATTTGACGTGTTAAAAATATTCTGTCTGAAATTCGGATTTATTTGATTGAACAACGGAAAAATAAGATGACGTATTTTATTTCTTGAATATTCGGTTTTTATGTTTGTTGAGTCAGTTCTATATTCAATATGATTTTCTTTTGCGAACTTTTCAATTTCTTTTCTTTGAATTTCGAGCAAGGGGCGGAATAATTTTCCTTTAATAGTTTTCATTCCGCATAGTCCTTTTATTCCTGTTCCCCGTATCAAATTATAAAGTACGGTTTCAATCTGGTCGTCGGAATTATGAGCAAGTGCAATATATTTACAGTTATATTTTTCGGACATTTCGTAAAACCATTCAAATCTTAGATCTCTGGCAGCCATTTGAATTGATACGCCTGCTTTTCGGGCATATTGTCCGGTATCAAATTTTTCGGAAATAAATTTAAATTCAAGTTTATCTGCTAAATTTTTAACAAAAACCTCATCATTATCGGATTCTTCGCCTCTTAATTTAAAGTTACAATGAGCTACTATACAATTAAACCCGTATTCATAAAGACAATACAACATTACAACCGAATCTATTCCTCCGCTAACTGCACACAAAATATTTTCGGATCCGGAAATATTTAAAGAATCTATTATTTTATAAACTTTGTTAATCATTAGCTAAAGTATAAAGCTAAAATTAAATTTTAAAAGAAAAAAGAGAAACGTTTATGCTTCCCTTTTCCCTTTTTTATTATCTGTTTTAACATTTTTAATTTCCTAAAATCAGAGGTAATCCGTCAGCACCTGAACCAATAACAACAACTTTTGAATTATTTGATTCGGATAATTTAAGAGTAGTTTCTATTCCTCTCATTCTTAGCAGTCTGGGAGTTAAGCTTTTTTCAATAATAGTATTAGCTGCTGCTTCTCCTTCTGCCTGAATACGTCTTCTTTCTGCTTCTTTTGTTTCTCTTTCTAATCTAAACTCATAAGCTAAGGCTTCTTGTTCTTGTTGCAGTTTCATTTCGATAGCATTCCTGATTTGAGTAGGAAGATTAATTGAGCGAATTAATACGGCTCTCGTTTCTACATAATTTTCTTGTAATTTTTGAGTTGTTTCGGAAATAATTTCCTGTTCAACCTGTGCTCTTTTGGTAGAATAAATTTCTTCGGCATTATACCTACCCATAACCTGTCTTACAGTTGAGCGTACTTCAGGAATTATCAACTGATTCATGTAATCTACACCAAACTGTTGATGTAAAAAAGGTAACAGCATTGGGAACGGATTATAACGCACCGAAATTTCTACATTAATAGAAAGTCCGTTTCTGTCCAAGACATCCATAGTTTCTTCTGTTTTTCTTTCTTTTACATTATAAACAATAAAGTCGTTCCATGGTGCAGCAACATGAAATCCCGGTTGAAAAATATTTACTGTGTCCAGACCAGTTCCGAAAGGTCTGAATATTATTGCCCTTTCTCCCGGTTTAACAATAAAAAACATAGAACTGCCAAATATTAATAACAGTAAAACTATAATTCCCGCTGTAATGATTAATTTTCTATACTTTTGAACATTCATAACTAATATATTTTTAAATTAATAAATAAAAAATTTTTACAAAGTTAACATTTTGGACTAATACACAAAACAGGAATAGAAGCTTTTTTAATTATTCTTGTTGCCATACTTCCGACAAAAAACTTTTCTATACTGGTTTCCTGTCTTGTCATTATTACTATAAGTCCTGCATTTATTTTATGAGCATAATCAATTATTGCATTTGCCATTGTTGCCTTATTATTTTTAACAAGTAATTCTGTTTTACATGAAACATTATTTTTATCAAAAACTTTTTTAACCGATAAGATTTGTTTTTTTATTTTCTCTTCGATTTTTTTATCTTTATCACTTGTTGCAGATATTATATGAACCGTAGCATCATAAGTTTTGGCAATATTCAATGTAACATCAACTTTTTGTTTTGTTTCCTTACTTAAATCCAGAGGCAATACTATAGATTCACAGCCTTTACTCATATTTCTGCCTGATAATACAATTACCGGACAACCAACTTCATCTATAAGATTTATTGTTGTTGAGTTAAATGGCTTTGAGTCGCGTTCTGTACCTATAAAAATAAATTCGGGTTTAATTTCTTTTTCTACTTTCAAAATTTCAGGAATAACCTTACCGTACTCAATTCTGCTGTTGAAAACCAACTGGCAACTACCTTTATAGTTTTCAATAATCTTGTTCAGTTTATTTTGTATTGAAGCGGATTTACTCTTGTTTGCAGATTTAGTGCCCTTTATTATATGTAACAATATAATATCCGAATCTGTTTTATTTGCAAAATAAATGCTTTGCAGTAAAGCTACTTCAGATTGCGGATTAAAATTTGTTAAAACAAGAATTTTTGATTTTGTCATATTAATTTTAAATGGTATTTTTGATACAAATTTTGCGACAAAAATAGAATATTTTTTAAAATAATACAAATTTATAATAAAGCAAAAATCAAAAAATCAAAAAATTATGAAAGAAATCGAAAAATCAGAGCTGATTATAAATCCTGACGGAAGTATTTTTCATTTACATCTTAAGCCGGAACAAATTGCCGACGACATTATTCTTGTCGGGGACCCCGGCAGGGTAGCTTTGGTTTCAGAACATTTTGACAAAATAGAATATATCGTTAAAAACAGGGAATTTATTACACATACAGGTTATTACAAGGGCAAAAGAATTTCTGTAATTGCTACGGGAATAGGAACAGATAATATTGATATTGTAATAAATGAACTGGATGCTCTTGTAAATATAGACCTGAAATCCCGTACAATTAAAGATGAACATAAAAGTCTGAATTTTGTAAGAATTGGCACTTCGGGAGGACTACAGGAAGATCTGGAAGTTGACAGTTTCTTGCTATCTGAAATGGCAATAGGTTTTGACGGGCTATTAAATTTTTATAAGCAACGCGATGAAGTTTGTAATCTTGATATGGAAGAAAAATTTATAAAACACATGAACTGGAATCCGAGAATTGCAAGTCCTTATTTTGTAAATTCTTCAGAAATTCTTAATAAACGCTTAGGAGACGCCTTTAATAAAGGAATTACAATTTCATCACCGGGTTTTTACGGACCACAGGGCAGAGAACTAAGACTAAAAATTCAGGACAGCGAAATAAATAATAAAATCAGAACTTTCAGATATGATAATATGCGTATTACCAATTATGAAATGGAAAGCTCCGCTATTTTCGGATTATCAGGATTGTTAGGACATAATGCATCAACCGTATGTGTTATAATAGCCAATCGTTACAATAAACAATATAGCAAAGACTATAAAATAGCGGTAAAAAAACTTATAAAAATAGTTTTAGACAAATTAATCGAATAAACAACAAAATATAAAAATATACTTATTTTTTT
>SLSH01000222.1 GCA_007130555.1 Bacteroidales bacterium | reverse complement strand
TTTATTAAAAATATTTGCCTATCAGATATTTAACAAATAAATATAAAGAGTAATTGTTTGGTTAACAAAAACTTAATTTACAGTAGTTTTTTTTTATTGATTTATTGAAATTACAACTTTTTATATTTTCTTTCGGCTAACAAGTTATCTCCTCCCACCATGCAATCGTGTTGTATCCAAAATTCAGAATTTGTAAGCCTTATAATGGTAAATTCATCCCATTCGGTTGTTTTGTAAATTCCGGAAGTTATTCTATACAAGAATTCTGATTTATCATCAGAAAATTTCCACTCTAAGTCATATATATAAGTTTCCCATGCATCCAATCCCGGTACATCATCCCAGTCTGTTTTATGAGGGAAATTTACTTCTCCGGTACCGTCTCTTTCAAGAGTAAAAGAGATAATACCTAATGAATCTTTTGCAGAATTAACTAATTTTACAAATTCCTTATTTTCTTCTTCATCTTCTTTCGCTTTATAAGTGATTGTAACTTTTTCAACATCCCATATACCCGTAATTCTTGAAGTTTTTGTTCTAAGGCTTAGTCCTGGACCTTCGTCGTATTTACTGCAGAAATGAAATAAAATTACAGTAACCGCAAATAACATTAAAATAATTGAAAATTTCTTCATAATTGTAAAATTTAAAATAAATTAAACTTAAGTTATTAAACCATATAATATTAATTAATTATTGTTTTTTCAAATGTAATTCTTCGTCTTCAGCTATATCCCTTTCGTATCTTACCCATAATTCATTTTTTGTTAATCTGATAATTTTTTTGTTAGTTATCCATTTCCCATATTCATCATTACTAAATATTAATCTTTCGTGTAAATATTCTTTGTCCTCATCAAATCTCCATTCAAAAAGTTCTTCCGAAGAATGATCTCCCTGTCTTTCAATTATTGTAGAACCGGTTCCGTCGTCGTTATAATTAATCTTATAATTTAAAATACCCAAATCTTCGTCCATATTTATTTTATTATCATCAATAAAATATTTTTCAACAATATAATCTCCAACCAGTCTCTTTTTTTTAGAAATCAAACTGAAAGAAGGCCCTTCTTCGTATTTACCGCAGGAAATACAAAATAATAATATCAGGATAGAATAACTAAAAGTAAAAAAAAGTTTTTTATAAATATTTTGTTTTTGTTTTTTTAGCATAAAAAACTGTAATTTATTTTTATTCTCAAATATATTACATCTTTTATTGTTAAAGATAGTTTTATTTGTTGTTTTATCAACAAGTTATATTTAATATCTTTAACCTGTAAGATTTTATTTTTCCAGGCTTATAAATACTTTATTTTTTGTGAGATAATATTTGTTATTAAGCAAATATTTTTTTTGTTATTTTTCCAGAATATCCGGGTCAACAAGGATTCTTCCGCAGTATTCGCAAGGAATAATTTTCTGGTTTGTTTTTATTTCGAGTTGTCTTTGAGGCGGTATTTTATTGAAACAGCCGCCACATGCATCCCTTTCAATTGCAACTACAGCCAGTTTGTTTCGGACATTGTTTCTGATTCTATTGTAGGCATATACTAGGCGAGGTTCAATAGTTTCAATAAATTTCTCTCTTTTTTTTATTAATTTTTCTTCATCTTTTTGAGTTTCCTGAGCAATATTATCCAGTTCTTTTCTCTTTTCTTCAAGGTCTTTTTTATTCTCTTCGAAATCTACTTTTGAAGTTTCAATTTTTTCTTTTTTTGCTTCAATATCTTCTTTGGATTTTTCTATTTTCTTTTCGCTTGATTCAACACAAATCGTTTTAAATTCAATTTCTTTTGACAAAGAATCATACTCACGATTGTTCCTTACATTATTTTGCTGTTCGGTATATTTTTTAACCAGACTTTCAGACTCAATAATGGCGTTTTTTTGGTCGGAAATCATTTTTTCAAGTTCTTCCAATTCGTTTTGCAACTTTTGGATTCTTGTTTCAAGACCATCAAGTTCTGCTTCGTTATCTCTGATTTCCAGAGGAAGTTCCCCAAGCATTATTTTCATCTTATCAATTTCGGTATCAGCAAGCTGAAGCTTGTAAAGATTTTTTAATTTTTCTTCTATTGTTTGGGTTGCCGTTTTAGTTGTTTGTTGTTTTTTTGTCATTTTAATAAATATTTATAGGATTTGAAATTATTTCTGAAAACAAGACTGCAAATTTAATATTATTTTTATTAATAATATCATAAAAAATTTCTTTTGTGAATTTTTCACTTTCAAAATGACCAATATCTGCAAGTAATATTTTATTTTCTGCTTCAAAAAAATCGTGGTATTTTAAATCGCCCGTAATGTAAACATCTGCATTTGCATTTATGGCATTTTTAATAAAAGAACTACCGCTACCGCCACATACGGCAATTTTTTTTATGGGCTTGCCTCGAAATCGGGAATGTTTAATAAATTTTATTTCAAAAACTTTTTTAATTTTATCAAACAATTCTTTTTCGGATATTTCATCCGGTAAATTTCCGTACATTCCTAAACCTGCTCTGTCCCATTCGTTTTGCAGTTTAATAATATCATAAGCAACTTCTTCGTATGGATGAGCATTTATCATTTCATTTATAATCTTTTTTGATAAATGTTCAGGAAAAATAACTTCAATTCTTATTTCTTCTTCAAAATGAATTTCATCTTTTTTTCCTGCAAATGGATTTGTATCGCTTCCTGCCTTAAAAGTTCCCGTACCATTAATATTATAACTGCAGCAATTATAATCTCCGATTTCTCCTCCGCCTGCATCAAAAATTGCCTGTCTTACTTTATCGGCATGGTCTTTCGGGACATAAGTTATTAATTTATTTAAGTAGTCCTTTTTTGGATAAAGTATCTTTTTATTTTCCAGTCCCAATTTTTCGCATATTTTATTACTCACACCGTGATAAACCGAATCAATATTTGTATGTGCCGAATAAATTGCTATATCATTTTTTATTGCTTTAATAACTGATTGTTCTGTATAATTATCTCCGGTTAATTTTGTTAATCCTTTAAAAATAACAGGATGATGAGAAATAATAAGATTACATTTTTTTTGAATAGCTTCTTCTACAACTTCGGGGGTTATATCTATGCTGATAAGAACCGCAGATATTTCATTATTTGAATTTCCAACTGCAAGACCGGAATTATCATAATTTTTCTGTAATTTCAGAGGAGCAAAATCTTCAAATTGTTTAATAAGTTCTTTAATTTTCATTTAATTTATTTTTATCACAATTCATTATTGATATCATTTAATAAAGATTTAATTTCTTTTAGTTTTTTAACTATTTGAAAATCGCTTTCGATACCATCAACTTTTTCTTTAATTTTATTTTTGGCTCCTGACAAAGTCATTCCTCTTTCTTTTACCAGATGATAAATCAAATGAAAATTATCAACATCTTTTTGAGTAAAAAGTCTGTTGCCTTTTTTGTTTTTCTGGGGTTTTATAATGTCAAATTCTTTATCCCAGTATCTTATAAGAGATGTATTAACATTAAACATTTTTGCAAGTTCTCCAATTGAATAGAACATTTTATTGCTGTTTTTTTCTTCAGTCATATTTTTTATTTATTTTTAATAAATAAGATAGTTCAAAAATAGGAATAATTTTGGAAATAAAGAAAAAAATATAAAATCTTCATTTTTAATTTTTTATTAATTTTTTTAGAAAAAATTGTGATATTATTTATAATCTTTATATATTTGCAATCCATTTTTGCGAGAATAGCTCAGTTGGTAGAGCACGACCTTGCCAAGGTCGGGGTCGCGAGTTCGAGTCTCGTTTCTCGCTCTTTTTTTATAAAGATTTTAAGTGCCCGGGTGGCGGAATTGGTAGACGCGCTGGACTTAAAATCCAGTGGTCAGTAATGGCCGTGCCGGTTCGATTCCGGCCCCGGGTACAAAAGCCAAACCGTAAGGATTGGCTTTTTTTATGTGTTTTTGTCATTTTTTTTACGATAAATTTTATTTAAATTTGTTGTTTAATAAATTATTTGGCTTTATAAAATGAAAAAAAAGAAACATTATAAGGGAGAAATTATAGAAAGTAAGCTGCGGGGGAGTGCTCTGAATATAAATAACGGAGTGGATTATCCGTCACAAATAAATCCTGAAAGACATGACAAACGAAAAATATATAAAAAAGAATTAAAGCTTTCGGAGTATGTTGACGGAATAATTGCCGGAGATATTATTATTTTAAGCAGGGCTATTACTTTAGTGGAAAGTAAACTCCCGCAACATTATGAGCTTGCCCAAAAAATTGTTGAATCATGTTTGCCAAATTCGGGCAAATCAATACGTATAGGAATTACCGGTGTTCCCGGTGTCGGTAAAAGTACGTTTATTGAGTCTCTCGGCATGGAAATAATCGGTTACGGAAAAAAAACTGCGGTCTTAACTGTTGACCCCAGCAGTACGCGTTCGGGAGGTTCTATACTGGGAGATAAAACCCGGATGGAAAAACTGTCAACAAATGAAAATGCATATATAAGAACTTCCCCTTCGGCAGGTTCACTTGGCGGTGTAGCCCGAAAAACTCACGAAATTATTGTTCTCTGCGAAGCTGCAGGATACGATACGATATTTATTGAAACTGTCGGAGTAGGACAATCCGAAACAGCAGTACATAATATGGTTGATTTTTTCTTGTTGCTCATGCTGGCAGGAGCAGGGGACGAATTGCAAGGTATAAAAAGAGGAATTATGGAAATGGCAGATGCTGTTGTAATAACAAAAAGCGACGGAGATAATGAGAAAAAAGCAAAAATCGCACAAACCCAATATAATAACGCACTGCATTTATTTCCTCCCTCAAAATCAGGATGGATACCTAAAGTATTAACCTGCTCGGCATTAAATAATACAGGTATTTCTGAAATTTGGGAAACAATATCAGAATACCATAAATTTACGGTTTCAAACGGGTTTTTTCAAAAAAATCGTGAACAACAAGCCAGATATTGGATGTACGAAACAATAAATCAGCAGATTAAAGACAGATTTTATAATGACACGGATTTTGTAAATAAAATCAAAAAAATGGAAGAAAATGTATTGAACGGTAAAATATCAGGTTTTGCTGCTGCAAACAATTTGCTGGATTTGTATTTTAAAAAGAAATGAAATACTAGTTTAATGGATTATGAGTAATTTTTAAGGTATAAGGGTAAGGGTATATGGGACACCCCTTATACCCATATACCTCTATCCTCCATTAAATTTGTGGTAGTACCAGAATCTGAATACAAATATCTAATCATTATTCCAGATTTCCCATGCTTTATCGGCTTGCTCGTATAACATAACAAGTCCGTTTGTGGTTTTGGCATTTTTATCTTCGCATTTTGACATAAATACCGTTTTTTCGGGATTATAAACCAAATCAATGCAGATATGATTTTTTGAAATAAAATGATACGGAATGTTGGGTTTGTTTTCTTTAAACGGATGCATACCAACGGGTGTGGCGTTGATAATTATATTGTGGTTTTCGATAACCTGATTGGATATATTCCAGTATCCGATTTGATTTATATTTGACGGAACGCGTGAAACATGCGTAAATTCAATCCCTTTTGTATGTAATACATAAGCAACGGTTTTTGCAGAACCTCCGCTACCAAGAATCAGTGCTTTATTGCCAGTTTTTGGTAATTTAAACAATTCAAGAGTTTTTGTAAAACCATAAATATCCGTATTATAACCTTTAAGAAAACCGGTATCATTTTTTCTGGTAATTTTAATTGTGTTAACATTACCTAATTTTAGTGCAACCGGATCTAATTCATCTAAATAAGGAATTACCAATTCTTTATAGGGAGTTGTTACATTTAATCCGCAAAGATTTTTATGACTTGAAATGATATTTTTAATCTTTGATATTTCGGAAATCGGATGAAGTCTGTAATTGGCATCGTCAATTCCGAGTTTTTTAAATTTTTCGGTAAAATAACTTTGCGAAAACGAATGTCCCAGCGGGTATCCTATTAAGCCGAATTCTCTCATAATTATGATTTTTTCTTTAGTTTAACTGCGATACTTTCAATTATCCAGATACTTGCTATTCC
>SLSH01000138.1 GCA_007130555.1 Bacteroidales bacterium | reverse complement strand
TCATAAAATAAACCGGAGTTTTGTTATTTAAAATCCTGTCCTTTTTTATACTGTCAGGACAATCGGTTTTAACGGTAAATTTGTTATTATCTTTGGTTATGCAGTTTATTTTTTTAATTTCTTTATTTAAAATCAAATCGCTTATTGTATCAATATTTATTTTCCCGCTTACGGTTTCCGATTTTATCCCGAGCATTTGTACATTATCATTAACAACGGCATTAATTAAAAATATCTCATTGTCCGTAAGTAAAATATGTTTTAATTCATTGGTTTTTTTTATATCAGTCATTGTTTTAATAAATATTTTAACCAGATGCTTAACCGAAAAAACCAGTATGGTAGGATTATCCA
Organism: Bacteroidales bacterium; assembly: GCA_007130555.1. Lineage (GTDB taxonomy): Bacteria > Bacteroidota > Bacteroidia > Bacteroidales > ML635J-15 > SLSH01. Next base: position 5,733 of record SLSH01000138.1, on the reverse strand, counting down.
ATAATTCTGATATTGATACGGGGTCGGGCATCTTTTCATTTGTTATTAATATTTCGTTTAAGTGCTTTATTCCCGACCGGATAATAATATCATTTTCCTGATATTTTATTATAATATAAGCATCATCGCGTGTCATTAAATACCGGGAAATTAAATCCTCAAAATTAATTTCCGATTTTATTTTCATAAATAATACTAAGGGCGTTTCAACGGTCATTCGCCCTGTTTGTATTAATAACAGCCATAAATAATCAATTATATTGAATTTCAGATGCCCCGAAGAATGAACGCGTAATAATACTCCCAGCTTTTCGTAATGCTTGACAATATGAGATTCCATGTTTTTTATGTCTCTGATGTGAAATTTCTCCTGATGAATCAGTGCCGAAATTTTATTATTTGATAAATCCATTTTTATATATTTTTTTACAAAGATACATAAAAAAATATTACAAAACAAATAAAAATATAGAAATCTATATCAATATAGATATCAAGAATATATTAAAATAAAGCTTGTTTATTGCTAATACAGGGATGTTATCAGGTTTCGTTTTTTTATATAAATATTTATATAATATTGGTTTGTTACATATATAAAAAAATAAAAAAATACCACTAACCCATAGGACTCCAACAATAATAAAAAAACTTTTAGCTCTTGTTTCTTTTTGTCCGTTAAGACATCAACAAAGAATGTAATACAAATTATAAATAAATACTCAACATATCATATAATAAATAAAAATTAGTATATGCAGATTTTGACTGGTTAAAACAAATTGAACTAATCGGAGAATTGTGTTTTGAAAATCTTCGTGGTTCTCCGCCGCAGTCTTGCGGTAGCGTTGTTGACATTGTAAAAACATGGAAAAAAACAGCAAAACAATTAAAAATCCCAAAATTAGAAATTGATAAATTCAGTCCCCGATTTGAAAAAAATATAACTTGGGGAAAACCCTAAATCATAATTGTCCAATATTGTTGTGAACGCTGAAGGAACAAAGCAAGATTAACAATTTTGCTTTCAGTTTCTTTCTACTGTTTTTTTTCAAAAAAATCAGATAAATACAATACTAGTCGTCTTAAAATGTTTTTGCTATGTTTGGACTATATTATTTTTATAATCGGTATTACTTCAGCCATTTATCTAACCATCCTCTGAATTCCCTTTGCCATAAAATACTGTTTTGCGGTCTTAGAACAAAGTGTGTTTCTTCGGGAAAAATCAGTAATTTACTTGGTACGTCGTTTAATTGTGCGGCATTAAAAGCCTGAAGGCTTTCCGTATATGGTATTCTGAAATCGTTCATTCCTGCAATTATAAGAATAGGAGCATTCCATTTATGTACAAATTTATGCGGAGAATTTTCATAAGATTTTTGGGCAATTTTATTATCAAACTCCCAAAAAGCTCCTCCGTAGTCATGATTTAAAAAGAACAATTCTTCGGTTGAAGCATACATACTTTCGAAATTAAATATTCCGCAGTGAGAAATAAATGCTTTAAATAAATTATCCTGATTATGTCCTGCCAGCCAGAAAACCGAAAATCCTCCGTAACTGGCTCCGATAGCACCTATTCGATTCTCATCAATAAATTCTTCTGTTTTTATTGCTTTTACCGCAGAAATATAATCTTTCATATTTTGTCCGCCGTAATCTCCCGATATTTGTTCGTTCCATTCTACTCCGAAACTTGGCAATCCTCTTCTGTTTGGTGCTATAATTACATAATCATTTGCTGCCATCATTTGAAAATTCCATCTGAAAGAGAAAAACTGCGAAACAGCACTTTGAGGACCTCCCTGACAATAAAGTATTGCAGGATATTTTTTTGTTTCATCAAATTTTGGCGGATAGATAAGCCATACCAGCATATTTTTATTATCTGTAGTTCTTACCCATCTCTCTTCTACTTTACCAAACTCAATATTATCATAAATATGTTGATTTGTAAAAGTCAGCTGCCGCTCTGCTCCGTCAAGGTCAACAATAAAAAATTCGTTTGCCATGGACATTGACATTTTATTGGCAAGCATATATTCATTATTAAGCTCTATTGAAGAATAATTATGAACTCCATCTGTTAATTGAACAATTTCACAAGTTTCCGTATTAATTCTAAAAATCTGATAAGTTGCATTTATACCGCTTATAAAATAAATATAATCATCTTCTTCCGACCAGTTTATATCAATTACTTCATGTTCAAAATCTTTTGTAAGGTATTGTTTTTCTTTAGTTTTTAGATTAATGGTAAACAATCTTTTTTTATCTGATTCATATCCGGGAGTTTCCATACTTACCCAAGCAAGTTTATTTCCACTATTCGAAAAAACGGGATATTTGTCATATCCTTGATTTTCTTCGGTAAGATTTTCTGTTTCCCCTGTAATCAGATTATAAAGATAAATATCTGCATCAGTACTAAGTGTATAATCTTTACCTGTTAATTTTTTACATGTATAAGCAATAAAATTTCCGCAGGGGCTCCATGTTATTTCTGACGGGCTGAAATACGGACTCATCGGGGCATCGTAAGGTTCTCCCTCCATAATATCAATATAGTCAAATACATTTTTTCCGTCAAAATAAGCCACAAAAATATGGCTGTATTTATAATCATGCCATCTGTTCCAATGTCTGTACATCAAGTCATCTATCATATATACATTTGATTTTGGTAAATCGGGATATATTTCCTGCGGAGTTTTATCAAGTTTTACTCTTGCGGTAAAATAAATCTTATCGCTTGCCGGAGAAAACTCAAATCCTGTAATTGAATATTCGCTACCCGAAATCATTTTTTTATCCGACCCGTCGGGTTTCATAGTCCAGATTTGTGTTGTGCCTTCATAGCCCGAAAGAAAAGCAATTCTTTCTCCGTCCGGAGTCCATCGAGGATTTGAATATGATGTTTTTCCGCCGGTAAGTCTTAAAGGTTCTCCCCCCTCAATCTGCAAGGTAAATATATGGGTATATCCTGCATTATCTTCTATATTGTAATAAGTAATATTATAAACCAGTTTTTTTCCGTCCGGTGAAATATCATAGCTTCCGATTCTTCCGAATTTCCATAAAATTTCAGGAGTAAGAATGCCATTTGATATTTCTTCGTTAGTCAGACTTACATCCGGCATATAATCCTTATCAGTTATTTTATCACTATCGCTGCAAGCAACTAATAACACTAATACAATTAAATACAAACATGTTTTTTTCATTTCAGTAAATTTTTAAATTTAACAATTATTTATTTGGTCATATCATTTTTTTAACAAATTATGAGTGATTCTTTTTAAGGGGATAGGGGTATAAGGTACAAGGGGGGGTGTTCCTTATACCCTTATCCCCCTATACCCTATATCCCCTTTTGTCCCTTACCTAACATCATAAGTTAAAACTTCCATTAAAATTTAAATATTTCTTTTTTTCTCTATTACTTCGTTAAGTCCGTCAACAGCCAAATCATAATTAGGCATTATTTCAAGAGCTTTCCTGTAATTTTTTTCTGCTTCGTTAAGATTTCCGCTTAATTCATAGGCAAAACCTCTGTTATAATATGCAGGATATGATTCTGAATCAAGTTTAATTGCTTTGGTAAATGATTCTATTGCGTTAGCATAATCTCCGAGTAATTCGAGATATACAAATCCTTTGTTAAAATAAGCATTATAAACGCTAGAGTCCACAGATAAAATATATTTATACTGCTCTAAGGCTTTTTCGGGTAAATTAAATTCCTGATAGACAATTCCTGCATTTAGTCTTATTTCGAGATTTTTAGGGAATAATTCAATGGCAGTATCAAAATAATCAACTGCAAGAGGATTATTTAATCTGCTATGTATAAGACCGAGGAAATTATGTGCCTGCCAGAAATTCCTGTCAAATTCTATTGATCTTCGGAAAGCTTGTATAGCTTCTTGTGTTGCTTCGGTTTCATATAGTATCAGTCCTTTTAAAAAGTAAGATTCTGCATTTTGCAAGTTGTTTTCTTCCAGATTTAGTATTTCTCTCATCGCATCTCTGTATCTTTCTATATAAAAATATATCTGAGCCAGTTTAATTCTGGCTTCAACATTATGCGGATTTAATGCCAGACACTCTAACAATGCACCTCTTGCTTTTTCGGATTGACCCATATTTAAACTATATTCTGCCAGCAAAATATAATAATCCTGATTTACAGAATCTAATACTAATGCAATTTTCATATCATTTACAGCCTCTTCAATATTTCTGTTCTCAAACTGTAATTTTGCCCTTTCTGCAAATAATCTGTGATTTTTTGGATTTTTTCTGATTTCTTCTGATATGGATTCTACTGTAGCAGTAGTATCTGTTACAATATCGTCAGAAATATCTTCCTGATTTGTTTTATTATAATTACAGGATGATGATATTAAGAATAAAAATGCGGAACAAATAACAAAAAAAAATTTCATGTTAAGTTTTATTTATAAAAATTAAAAAATTATCAGAACCCCGATTATTTTAGTTTTTCAACAATTTTCTTTTCTAATTCTGTAAAAAGTTCAGGATTATCAGAAAGGATACTTTTTACGGCATCTCTTCCCTGTCCCAGTTTTGTATCGCCATAGCTAAACCACGAGCCGCTTTTGGTAATCAGATTAAAATCAACCCCAAGGTCAATTATTTCTCCGATTTTAGAAATTCCTTCTCCGTATATCATATCAAATTCGGCTTTACGAAACGGAGGAGCCAATTTGTTTTTAACAACTTTAACTCTGGTTCTGTTACCTTTAATTTCTTCGCCTGTATCTTTAATCTGACCAATTCTTCTGATGTCAACCCGAATTGTGGCATAAAATTTCAATGCATTTCCTCCTGTTGTTGTTTCGGGATTACCAAACATTACGCCGATTTTTTCGCGTAATTGATTAATAAATACACAACAAGTTTGTGTCCTATTTATATTTGCAGTTAGTTTTCTTAATGCCTGTGACATGAGTCTTGCCTGAAGTCCCATTTTTGAATCCCCCATTTCTCCTTCTATTTCTGACTTCGGAGTTAATGCTGCGACCGAGTCAATAACAATAATATCAATAGCACCTGAACGAATTAAATTATCGGTAATTTCAAGTGCCTGTTCTCCGTTATCGGGTTGCGAAATAATAAGATTTTCTATATCAACTCCGAGTTTTTCGGCATAAAATCTGTCAAATGCATGTTCCGCATCAATCATTGCGGCAATTCCTCCTGCTTTTTGAGCTTCTGCAATTGCATGAATTGCCAAAGTGGTTTTCCCCGAAGATTCAGGACCATATATTTCAATTACCCTTCCTCTGGGATATCCGCCAACTCCCAATGCACTGTCCAATGAGATTGAACCTGAACTGATAACGGGAACATCTGCAATTGCTTTATCTCCCATCATCATAATTGAACCTTTGCCAAAATCTTTTTCAATTTTGCCCATGGCAAGTTGAACGGCTTTTAATTTCTCTTTTTTTATGTCTTCTTGTTTGTTTGTCATAATAAATTATTTTATTTCGGTTAATATTTGATTTGAATGTTCTTTGGTATTTACTTTTTCAAAAATCTGCTCAATTATACCTTTTTCGTTTATTACAAAAGTTTTTCTTAAAAATCCTTTTAAAATTTTTTCATTATTATGAAATATTATGTTTTAAAAAGATTATACAAAAATAATTTTCATTTTGATTTTTAAAAAAAAAAAAAAAAAAAGTTTATTAACAATTATTG
>SLSH01000095.1 GCA_007130555.1 Bacteroidales bacterium | reverse complement strand
AACTAAAAAAATAAGATAAAAATTCTTTTAGTACATGACAAAACTTTTTTGCCGCGACGATACCGCAAGACTGTGTGGTTTTGAGATTCAAACCACAAGATTTGAAATTTTGCGGTAGCGGTTCTCTCTTCCATTCAGTTTTGATAATATTAATAATGTTTTTATTTAATTTATAATTAAAGATTTAAAATTAGTGTTATAAATATTGGGGAGTATTACATACTGTACCTGATGACACACAGAAAAAAATAATGGATTTTATGCAATGTTAAAAGCTATACCACGCTTGCGTACTCAACTTGATAGATAGAAACTAAAAGCTCCGCACTTAGAAGTGGTAATAATTGTTACAAATCCTCACTTTTAACATTATATTAAGTGTTTTTTACATTAAATTTTAGTAATAAGCGTTATGTTTGTGTTATTTAAAAAATAATGTCGGATAATTCTTATTTGGCAAAAAGTTGGTTTTTTTGAGGGAGTATAAAATACTGGGAATTAAATTATTTTAGTTAAAATGATAAAATATTTCATAATTTTTTTATTATCAATAAAAATTTCTTTTGCGACAGAACACAATTTTAACCGCGATACAATTTTTATTACCGAGCAAGAGGCATACAGGATGTTTGTGGAAAACAACCTTATTTTATTAGCCGAAAGTCTTAAAATTGATATTGCAGATGCAGTTATAAGACAGGCAAAGTTATGGGAAAATCCTAGTCTCGAAATCGGGGAAGTAAATTTTTGGGCTACAGAGCATCAGCTTAGTTTGGGAGATGAATTGCCGCCAATTTTTGGTGATGAATTCGGAAAAAATCGTCAGTTTGCAGTACAATTAGAGCAGCTTATTCTTATTGCAGGAAAAAGAAATAAACTTATTGTTGTAGAGCAAGTTAAAAAGGAAATCACGGAAGAATATTTTGATTTAATTGCACTGAACTTAAAAAACGAACTGTATGATAATATTGCCGAAATGGTTTATATGGAAAACAGTTACAATTTATTGCAAACTCAAAAAAACAAAATTAAAATACTTGTAAATTCTGCACGCGGCTGGTACGAATCAAATGACATACCAAAAGTTGAATATTACAGACTCTTTTCTCTGCTTAACGAGATTGATATGGAATTGATGGAATTAAGAGCTGATATTATTGATTTACAGGCACAATTAAGAATTTTACTGGTTGTACCATACAATAATTACATAAAATTAATACCCGAAGATAACATAGAAGAACGTGTAAATATTTTATTATCTGATAATATTGATGCAATTCTTAACAGAGCAATGCAAAATAATCCGCAGATGAAAATTGCAGATTTGAATATTGATTATTATCAAAATTTACTAAAATACGAAAGAGCTCTGGTATATCCGGATTTAGCTTTGAATGTAGGTTATGCAAGAGACAATTTTTTGCTTGACTTTATAGGATTTGGACTGTCAATGGATATACCCGTTTTTAACAGAAATCAGGGAAATATTCAGATAGCACAAATTGAGGTTAAGCAAAATGAAATTTTATTGCAGAATACAAGACATAAAATTGAAAATAAAACTTTCGGAGCATGGCAAAAACTGATTTTTGCAAATAAATTGTACAGCAGTATTGATAAAAATATTATTGACGATTTTGAAGATTTAATGGAAAAAATGAATGAATATTATGCCGACAGAACTGTAGGAATGTTGGAGTACTTAGACTTTTTTGATGCTTACAGAGATGTAAATAAAAATTACAGAAGTGCAAAAAAATCTTTGACAAAAGCTTATAATAAAATGATATATCTAATCGGAGAATAAAAATATTGACAGATGAAAAATAAAGCAATAAATATTTTGACAGTAGTTTTGATTTTTTTCTTTTCTTTTTCGTGCACAGAAGTTACGGTTATTGAAGATTCGGATTGTCTTGCAGAAGAGTTCGTCAAATCTCTGACTTTCCACACTGCAGATTATGATTATGTTGAGGATATTATAAGAGTGCCGGGTAAAGTATCATACAATGCTAATAATGTTGTTCGTTACGTACCACTAATCAGTGGTGTTGTTGTAAATATGAACTTTACACTTGGAGATTACGTAAATAAAGGGCAAACTCTTGCTGAAATACAAAGCAGTGAGCTACTGGATATTTCAAACAGTCTTAAAATTGCAAAATCACAATTGGAAATATTAAACAGAAATTATAAAATTGTTAAAAGACAGTTTAATGACGGATTTGCTTCTTCAAGAGATTTGTTTGAAGCAGAAAAAGAAAGAGAAATGATAAAAAATGAAATTATAAAATATGAATCTAAAATGGAGCTTTACGGAGGTAATGTAAATACAGGCAGATTCAGATTAAAAGCTCCTGCCAGCGGAAATATTGTAGATAATAATATGAGTGTAGGTATGCAGATTTATCCCGAAAGCGAACCTATTTTTACTGTTTCAAATCTTGATGAAGTTTGGGTTATAGCAAATATTTATTCAGGATTAATTGCAAATATTAGAACAGGTATGAAAGCAAGAGTATATACTACTGCATACAGGGATACGGTTTTTACAGGAAATATAACTCATGTTTCCAATATATTTGATGCAAACAGAAGAGTTTTACAGGCAATAATTTCTTTATCAAATAAAGAATTGCTGTTAAAACCCGAGATGTTTGTGGATATATTTATTCATAAAGAAAATAAAAAAAATAAAGCTATTTATGTGCCTGTAAAAGCAGTGGTTTTTGAAAATAATCAAAAGCATGTTATTGTATATGATGATGAATGTAATTTTGAAGTTAGAAAAATTGAAAAACTGGTAAAAAAATCAGACCGAATATATTTGAAATCAGGTGTGGAAAAAGGTGAAAAAATTGTTGTTGAAAACGCTTTGTATTTATTTCATGAAGTAATGTAATTTTTATGCAAAATTTTGTTGAAAATATTGTAGCTTTTTCGTTGAGAAATCATATTCTTGTTTTCTTTATGACATTTCTATTGGTCGTTTTCGGAATAATTGCATATTTTAATACGCCGATAGAGGCTTTCCCTGATGTTACAAGTACAAGAGCAAGAATTATTACACATTGGTCCGGCAGAAGTGCCGAAGAAGTAGAGAAATTTGTAACTCTACCTGTAATGAAAGAGATGAACACTATTCCCAGAAAATTAGATGTACGTTCAATTTCATTATTCGGGCTATCTGTTGTAACTGTTTTATTTGAAGACGGAGTGGACGATTTTTATGCACAGCAATATGCCGCAAACAGACTTCAGGGTATAGACCTACCCGAAGGCACAGATGCAGAAATAGAACCTCCTTATGGTGCAACCGGAGAAATTTTTAGATATGTTATTAAAGCCCCGGATATTCCGATCAAAGAAGCAACAGCTTTACAGAAATGGGTAATAGAAAGAGAACTTTTGTCGGTTCCGGGTGTAGCTGAAATTGTGAGTTTCGGTGGAGAAGAAAAAATTTACGAAGTTCAGGTAAATCCTGTTGAACTTTCTCAATATGATATTTCTCCTATTGATGTTTACGAAGCAATAGCAAATAGTAATATTAATGTTGGCGGGGATATTATCGAAAAAGGTTCACAAGCTTATGTTGTCAGGGGAGTAGGACTGCTTGAAAGTATAGAAGAAATAGAGGATGTACTTATTGCAAATATTGACGGAGTTCCCGTTCTTGTAAAACACGTTGCCGAAGTTAATGTTTCTGCCAAACCCAGACTGGGACAGGTGGGGCTGGATGATTACGAGGACTTGGTTCAGGGAATTGTTATAATGCTCAGAGGCGAAAATCCAAGTATTGTAATAACCGACCTGAAAAAAAGAATTGATTATATAAATGAAAACCTGTTACCAGAAGGTGTGGAAATATATCCGTTCCACGACAGAACCGAACTGGTAAATGCAACAGTAAGAACAGTATCTGTAAATCTTATAGAGGGAATGTTGCTTGTGTCTTTGATTGTTTTTATATTCTTATATAACTGGCGTGTGAGTTTAATTATTTCTGTCGTAATCCCGCTGGCATTTTTGTTTGCTTTGATTATGTTGCGGATACAAAATTTACCCGCTAACCTGATTTCAATGGGAGCAATAGATTTCGGATTACTGCTTAAAGGATGCGTGATTATTGTTGAAAGAATATTTGTTGACATGGATAAAAGAGCCAAAGAACTGGGTATGGTAAGATTTAATAAAATTTCAAAAAGCGGACTTATAAAAAACAGCTCGAAAAAAGTGGTTAAATATGTTTTTATTGCACAAATTATACTTATAGTTGCCTTAATTCCAATTTTTTCTTTTCAGAAAGTAGAAGGCAAAATGTTTTCTCCTCTTGCATTTACACTGGGATATGCAATGCTTGGAGCTTTGATTTTAAGTTTTACTTTTGTGCCGGCATTATGTAAAGTAATGTTAAAAGCAAATATCAGGGATAACAAAAATAAAATTACATTATTCCTTAATGATTTGATGTTTAAAATTTTTCATTTCAGCTTTGTTCGCAAAAAAATAATCATAGGAAGTTTTGTTGTTTTAACTTTTGGACTTGTTACCGCTTTTACATATTACGGAAGTGAGTTTATTCCTCAACTTAACGAGGGAGCCGTATATGTCAGGGCAACTTTACCCAATAGTGTAAGTCTTAAAGAATCCGTAAAGCTGACAAAAAATATTAAAGAAAAAATCGGTGAATTTGATGAAGTGCGTTTTGTTCTTACACAAACAGGTCGTCCTAATGATGGAACCGACCCGACAGGTTTTTTTAATATTGAATTTCATATTGAACTATATCCCGAAAAAGAATGGGAAAGACGAATTTCCAAAGATGAATTAATTGCAGAAATGAGGCAGATACTTACAAAATTTCCGGGTATAACTTTTGCTTTCAGCCAACCGATAATGGATAATGTGGAAGAATATGTTGCTGGAGTTAAAAGTTCTCTTGTTGTAAATATATACGGAAACGATTTGTTTAAACTTGAAAAACTGGCAGAAAATGTTGCAGAAGTACTTGGAGAAGTTCGAGGAATTGATGATTTGAATGTTTATAAAAATATAGGTTTGCCTGAATTAAGAATTGATTTATGCGAAAAAAGAATGGCAAGATACGGAGTATCAATGATTGATGCACAAACAATTATTGAAATGGCAATAGGTGGGAAAGCTGCTTCTCATTTTTATGAAGACGAAAGATTCTTTGATATCAGAATTCGCTTTAAGGAAGAATACAGAGCAACAAAGGAAGATATTGCCAATATTCTTATTCCTACTTTAAGCGGTGCAAAAGTGCCGTTATACGAAATTGCAGATATTGATGTCCTTACCGGTCCTGCATTCATTTATCGTCAAGGAAATTCAAGATACATTGCAATTGGATTTTCTGTCGTAGGACGCGACCTGGGAAGTACAATCAGAGAAGCGCAATTATTAGTAAATGAAAAAGTAAGATTACCTCACGCATATCGTATGGAGTGGGCAGGGGAATTTGAAAGTAAAGAAAGGGCTTCAAGACAATTGGCAATGATAGTCCCTGCATGCTTATTGTTAATAATGTTTTTATTGTATATGAATTTCGGAAATATGCGTGATACACTTATTGCAGTTTATACAATGCCTTTTGCATTTATCGGTGGATTTATATCCCTGCTGGTTACGGGAACAGTTTTCGGAATATCGGCAGGAATTGGCTTTATTATTCTGTTTGGTGTAAATACAATTTTTAGTCTTGTGCTTATAACCGCCATGAAAGATAATCTGCAAAAAAAACTAAGCCTTAAAGATTCAGTTTACATTGCAGTTAAAGAAAAAGTGCGCCCAATACTTATGATTGCTTTAATGGGAGCTGCAGGATTATTGCCAGCTGCAATTTCAACCGGAATGGGCTCGGAAATACAAAAACCAATTGCAATTATGATTGTAGGAGGACTGATAATTTGTATGATATTGGCAATAACTGTATTACCGCAGATGTTTTATATGGCATATAAGAAAAAAGCAAGATGAAAATTTACATTAAATCCTGATTATAATTGGAATAATATTGAAAATATTTTTATATAATTTGTAAAAATAAGGCTCAAAAAACCTAAAAAAACAACTAAATTAAAAAAAATGTTAAAATAATATAGATTGATAAATATTATTTT
>SLSH01000414.1 GCA_007130555.1 Bacteroidales bacterium | reverse complement strand
AGGATTTCGAATGCCTCACAAATATACCGGAAAACTTAAATATAGAAAAACATGATAATAAGAAATTCCATGTTAAAGCATACCCAAACCCTTTTAATGATAATCTGAAAATTGAACTTGAAACAAAAGATAATTATAAAATTACAATTTACGATTTAAAAGGCAGGATTTTATATGATAACAACTATTATTCAACGGATTTAATTGAGCTTGATTTAAAACAACTTGATAACGGATATTATATTGTTTCGGTTAAAAGTAACACTAATTTGGCAAATATAAAAGTTGTGAAACAAAAGTAGAATTCTCGCATTTATATATTGTTTATACCCTCCCGAATCAACTTTTAAACAAAAAGCCCTTTTTTTAAGGGCTTTTTTTAAAAAAATATTTATTTTTGCGAAAAAAATCTTTAAAAAGAATATGAAAATCTGTAATAATTATTATGAAATAATAGCAGTTTTTATAATTTTAATTTTTATAAATACTGAAGTTTTTTCGCAAACCCCAACCGACACCGTACAAGTTCGTGTTTCGGAAACCGTATATGAAACAGTAACAGTACGCGATACTCTAATGAAAATTGATACGGTTTGGATTGAAGGTAAATCGGATGCTTTATCCATTTTAACGGGAACTTTTAATGCCGGCTGGCGAAAATATGATACCGAAAATTTGGAAATATCAAACCGTAAAGCATTTAGTATAATGATTATATGCCAAATAGGAATGAACAGGTGGACTTTTTCAACAGGAGCAGCTTATTCACTTTACAAAAAAAATGTAAATTTTAATTATTCAAATATAAATATTGATACTGTTGTTAAAGATTTTTCATATAATTATCTGGAATTCCCGTTAAAATTTAACTATGTAATTGCTCAAACAAATAAATTTGATTTTGATATAGGTCTTGGATTTATTGCAGGTTTACTTATTAAATCGGAATCATATTATTTTAAAAATAACGATATTTACCGTATTGAAAATAGGAATATTTATCAATTCTTACCGTCTTTATGCTTTTCGGTAGGAATAGAATACTATATAACAGATTATTTTTCCGCAAGAATAGAGCCTTATTATTATTTCGGATTGCGTTCTGTCTATAAAAAAGATGCTCCGATTGTTAAGATTCCTGACAGACAAGGTGTTTTGGTTGGTTTGAAAGTTTATTTTTGAGATTTAAAATAAATAGTGATTAAAAATTAAAGTTTTATCATGTACTAATAAATAATAATAATTTTATTTATCAAAGTATCCTTTAATAATTCCTCGTTTAGAATTTTTCACAAATAAAATAATTTCGTCTCTTTCTTTTGAGGCTGGAAGTTCGGCTTCGATAAATTCGATAGCCTGTGAATTATTCATTCCGTTATTGTATAATATTCTGTATATATGTTGCAATTCGGATATTTTTTCGCTTGAGAAATTTCTTCTTCTCAGACCGATAGAATTAATTCCTGCATAAGACAGAGGGTATCTGGCAGCTTTAATGTATGGCGGAACATCCATTCCTACCAGTGATGCTCCTGCCAGAATAGTATGTGCCCCGATATGGCAAAATTGATGTACAAGAGTATTTGCACTTAATATTGCATAATCGTCAATAGTTACTTCTCCGCCAAGATTTACTCCGTTTACTAAGATTACATTATCTCCGACTTTACAATCATGTGCTATATGAACATAAGCCATTAACAAACAATTCGATCCGACTACTGTTTTTTGCTTTGCAATAGTACCTCTGTTTAAAGTAGCACATTCTCTTATCGTGGTATTGTCTCCGACAATTACCAGGGAATCTTCGCCATTATATTTCAAGTCTTGAGGAATAGCACCAATAATTGCACCCGGAAAAATTTTACAATTTTTTCCTATCCGGGAACCTTCCATTATAACAACATTAGGTCCAATCCAGGATCCTTCTCCTATCTCCACGTTTTTATGAATGGTAACAAAGGGTTCTATTACAACGTTTCTGGCAATTTTTGCGTCTGAGTGTACAAAAGCTAAAGGTTGGTTCATTATTTAGTAGTTTGTTTAATAATTTGTGCATGCATTTCGGCTTCACTTACAAGTTTATTGTCAACAAATGCTTCGCCTTTCATGTGAGCAATTCCTCGTTTAATAGGTTCAAGCAAAGTTAATTTCATTATCAGGGAATCTCCCGGAATAACTTTTTGCCGAAATTTTACATTATTAATTTTAAGGAAAAAAGTAAGGTAATTTTCAGGATCGGGAACAGTTTTTAAAACGAGAATACCACCTGTTTGTGCCATGGCTTCTATTTGTAAAACTCCCGGCATTACAGGTTCGTTTGGAAAATGTCCCGGAAAAAAATACTCATCATTTGTAATATTTTTTACCCCTATTACTTCGTTTTCGCTATAAGAAATTATTTTATCAACAAATAAAAACGGGAATCTATGTGGCAGTAGTTTTTGTATTTCTTTAAGACCCATTATGGTTTTAGCATCAGAATTATATATCGGAATATTGTTTTTATCTGTATTTGATTTATTTTGAATTGATAATATATGATTCCTTATTAATTTTACTAATTCAGTATTTCCGTAATGACCAGGTTTACGGGCAATTATATTAGCATTAAATCTGTAGCCCGTCAATGCCAGATCTCCAATAAGGTCAAGCAGTTTATGTCTTGCAGGTTCGTTATTAAATTGTAGTTTAATATTGTTTAAAATTCCCCGGCTGTGAATAGAAACGCTTGGCTTGTTAAAAAGTTTTGCTAATCTGTCTAATTCTTTTTGAGAACATTTTTTATCAACAATTACTATAGCATTATACAAATCACCTCCCTTTATAAGATCCATTCTTAATAAAGGCTCTAATTCGCTTAGAAATACAAAAGTTCTGCAAATTGATATATCCTTTGTAAAATTTTTAATATTACATAATGTCGCAAATTGATTAGATAAAAAATCTGATTTATAATCAATTAAAACATCTATTTTAAAAGAATTATCAGGATAAACGGAAAGTTCTACATCTCTCTCTTCATCTTTAAAAGATAGGTTTTCTGTTAAATCATATATTTCAAGTTTTGCATTTTGTTCAATAATACCGGCTTTATGATAAGCTTCCACAAAAAACTTTGCACTGCCGTCTAAAATAGGTACCTCAGGACCATTTATTTCAAAATAAACATTATCAATACCTAAAGCATAAGTTGCCGCTAATAAGTGTTCTACAGTATTTACCGTTACATCATTTTGACTGATAGTTGTATTTCTCGAAGTATCCGAAACATTATCTACGATTGCTTTTATTTGCGGCTTATTTTTAATATCGGTTCTGATAAAAACATATCCGGTATTTGAAGGTGCAGGTAATATTTTTAATGTCGTTTTTTGACCATTATGTAAGCCTGAACCTATTAAACTGACTTCTTTTTTTATTGTTTTTTGTTTCATCTAGTTCTGAAAATTATCAGTTTTTAGTAATTCTTAATTATCCGCAACAAATATACCACATATTAATAAAATACAAAAATCATAAATTAAATATTTTTCAAAAAAGGATTTTATTGTTAATAAACAATATAAAATTAGTGCTATATAATGTTATAAGTTCTTAGTTTTGAGAGAGTAGTTTCTTGAAATAACAGATAATAATTTGTTATTATTTTTTTGTTCTGTTTTTTTCTAATTTTTCTAATCTTTTATTAATCTTATCAAGGGCTTTAAAATGAATATATGATTTATGAAAATCTTTCATATCAAAAGCAGGAGAGCCCATTATGATTGTATTTTTTTTCAATATACTTTTTGTAATTCCCGACTGGGATGCAATTTTTGTATTGTCTGCAATTTTAACATGAGGAGAAATACCTACTTGTCCGCCTATCATACAGTTTTTGCCGATTTTTGCAGTTCCTGCAATTCCTGTTTGTGCAGCAATAACCGTATTTTCACCTATTTCAACATTATGTGCAACATGATTATGATTATCTAATTTAACACCCTTACGAATTATTGTAGAGCCCATTGTTGCTCTGTCTATTGTTACAAGTGCTCCGATTTCAACATTGTCTTCAATTATAACATTTCCGATTTGTGCAATTTTTACAAATTCTTTGTTTTCATTAGGAGCAAAACCAAAACCATCCGAACCTATAACACTACCTGCATGAATTATACAATTATTACCTATCGTACAGTCTTCGTAAATATTTACAGACGGATATATTATTGTATTACTGCCGATATTAACATTATTGCCGATAAATGTTCCGGGAAATATTAAAGTATTATCGCCGATTACTACATTTTTACCAATATAAGCGAAAGTTCCGACATAAATATTTTTGCCTTTTTTTACAGATTTATCAATATAAGAATTTTTTTCAATTCCGGAAGGTTTGTCTATACACTTGTTGTAAATCTCCAATAAATGTGCAATTGACTTGTAAGGGTCGTCAACCTTTATAAGTGTTGATTTAATATTTTTTTCGGGAACAAAAGACCTGTTTATTAAAACTACCGATGCTTTTGTTGTATAGATATATTTTGTAAATTTTTCATTTGCGAGAAAAGTAATTGTTCCGGATTCTCCTTCTTCAATTTTTGAAACCCGACTTACCATGACATCAGGATTTCCGTCAACTTCACCTTTTAATAAATTTGCAATTTGGCAGGCACTAAATTTCATAATGCATTTTTATTTTTTTTATAAATTTTTCGGAGTACAAACATAATGTTTTTTTATAACTTTACTTAATATTGATAAATTTAATATATCAGATGCATCCGAAATATCTATAATTTCATCTTTATATAATATATTAATTCTGTCGTCAATATTGCTGTATGCATTGTTTGACACACTTCCGTTAAATAAAAAATATTTTACTTCATGTTCAGAAATTTTAAGTTGTTTCTGCAATTTATTTTTTAATGTGTTAATGTAATCTTCATCAAATTTTTCTTTACTTAAAATAATTTTTGGTAATTTACGATAGATAAGATTTGCTGAAAGTTCACTTAAAATTTTATCATCACAATTTATCCATTGTTTTATAACCCAATAGATATCATAATCGTCTAATTGTGAATATTTTTCTATTAATTCTTTATCATTTTTAAAATTTGATTCAAAAAAATCCGCAAACATTTCGGAACAGGCGAATTTTTCTGCTCTGTTATATAATTCTTTTACTCTTTCGAATATTTTTACTAATAATAATTCTGCCGCTAATGCAGTTTTATGTAAATATACCTGCCAGTACATCAGTCTTCTTGCAATCAGAAACTTCTCGATACTGTAAATTCCCTTTGCCTCAACAACAAGCTTGTCATCAACTACTTTAAGCATTTGTATTATTCTGTCCGAGCCTATTGTTCCTTCGTGTACACCGGTAAAAAAGCTGTCTCTTCTTAAATAATCAAGACGGTCCATGTCTAATTGCCCCGAAACAAGCTGATGTAAAAATTTCTTTTTGTATTCTCCCTTAAAAATACTTATTGCCAAACTAAGTTTATTGTTAAATTCTTCGTTAAGTATATTCATAAATTTTAACGAGAATTCCTCGTGGCTTAAATTTGAAAAAATGTTTTTTTCAAGCCCATGCGAAAAAGGAGTATGTCCGATATCATGTAATAAAACTGCAATCATTAAACCTTCTGCTTCTGCTTCGGTTATTTCCTGTCCGTTTCCCCTTAGAACTTCTATTGCGAGTGAAGTTAAGTGCATTGCACCGATTGAATGTTGAAAACGCGAATGAATAGCACCGGGATATACCAGATAAGTTAATCCTAATTGTCTTATACGCCGTAATCTCTGGAAATATCTATGTTCAATTAAATCAAAAATCAGTCCTTCGGGGATATTTATAAATCCGTAAACAGGATCGTTGATTATTTTTTTCTTATTTTTTGGCAAAATTCTAAACGATTTAATAACAGCACAAAGTTACTATTTTTTATTTATTTGCAATTCTGTTTCTAATTTCTTGAAAATTAAAAAAACAATAGGACAAATCTGGGTATTTTAAAATTGAATAACGAACAATGAACAAGGATTTTTGATTTAGGAAGTATGGTTATTGTGAAAATTATAAATTAAAGTTTCGCACTTGCTTTTATTGTCATATATATCTGTTTATAAGCTTAATACAATAATTTACAATAATAATATTGATTTTTCCATTTTCATTT
>SLSH01000289.1 GCA_007130555.1 Bacteroidales bacterium | reverse complement strand
TTAAAGTTTTTCCGGTTATCCGATGTGTGCAGGAAATACCGTGTGACCCATGCGTTGGTTCATGTCCGAAAAATCTTATCAGTATGAAAGATTCAATTCTTTCGCTACCCGAATATGCAGGCGAATGTCTGGGATGCGGCTCATGTGTCAGAGCTTGTCCGGGACTTGCAATTACACTTGTTTATAATAACTATGATAATAAAGGGAATTTTGCTCTGGTAATGCTACCCTTTGAATTTGTTAACGAAACCATTCCGCTCGGCAAAGAAGTTATTACAACCGATATGGAAGGAAATATCGTCGGCAAGGGGAAAGTAATTGCTGTAAAAGATAGAGCATCGCAGGACAGAAGAAAATTATTGCTTGTTGAAGTTCCCGAAAAAGATAAACTTCTAATTGCAGGATTCAGACTCAGAGATGTTTATGAAGGAGAAGTCCCCGCAGGAGAAATTCAGGAAGAACATGACCCGATTATATGTCGTTGCGAAAGAGTAAGAAAAAGTGAAATCATCAGAGAAATAAGATTAGGCGTAAGAGATATGAACCAGATGAAAGCACTTAACAGAATAGGAATGGGAGGTTGTGGCGGAAAAACCTGTACCGACCTTATTTTAAGAATATTCAGAGAAGAAGGTATTCCGCTTGAAGATATAACTTTACCTACAAATCGCCCATTGGTTGCAGAAGTGCATCTGGGAGATTTTGTTAAAAAACAGACCAAAAGTTAATGAATAAATATGTCGAAAAATAAGATGATGTAATTGTAAGAAATAATGTTCTTTTTAAAAATTATTGTTAATTATTTAGCTGATAGTAAAATTATACTATGAGCCCGTAGGGCTCAAATATTTGTAACCCCGACTTTCAAGTCGGGGGCTAAACAAATACAAAATAAGACCTTTTGGCGTATGTATTTGCAACAAGCAGGGCAAGTGGGAGGGTGCAAATACTATGACAAAAGTGCTTATAAAAACAGCTAAATAATTACGATTATTGTTAATTTGTAAATTATCTCAGGCTTACAGCCTGTATGAGTTGATAGTGATTGTAAAACTTGGGACTTCGCCCCAAGTTCCGATATCTCAGGCTTACAGCCTGTTTGAGAAACTTTGTAATTTGGCTTTACCAAATTTAAAAAGCCTGAAAAGTTTAAATTGTTAATTTGCAAACTGATTAGTAACAAAGCCTGAAAGGCTTAGATATATTTAACTTGGGACAGCGTCCCAAGTTAATAAGAAACAAATATTAAAATAAGGCTGAAAGCCTTAGATAAAAATATAATAAAAAGTTATGTGAGATGAGATTCTTATTTTACAAATAATATAAATGTAATAGCAAATGAAAACTTACGACGTAATAATAATAGGTGCAGGTAGTGTCGGAACTCCGACAGCATGTTTTCTTGCACAAAAAGGACTTAAAGTTCTGGTAATAGAAAAACGGGCTGCAGCAGGACAGGGAGATAATAAAGCCGCTATCGGAGGTGTACGTGCAACTCATTCGGACCCCGGCAAAATTCAGACATGTATAGAAAGTCTGAAAATATTTAAAAACTGGAAAGAACAATACGGATTTGATATGGGCTGGAAACCCGGAGGTTATTGTTTTCCCGTTTTTGACGAAAATATCGAAAACATCCTGAAAGGACTACTGCCTATACAGAAAAAATTCGGACTGAATATTGACTGGGCTGATGCAAAACAAGTAGCCGAAATTGTGCAGGGAATAAATAAAGAAAAACTTCGCGGAGGTACTTATTCTCCCGAAGATGGTCAGGTTTCAACTCTTTTGGCTCCGGTAGGATTTCAGAGAGAAGCACAACGCAACGGAGCAGAGTTTTTGTTTAAAGAGAAAGTTACAGCTTATCAACGAAACGGAAATCAAATTACGGGAGTAATAACCGATAAGGGCAAGTATTCTGCGGGTATGGTAATTCTTGCTGCAGGAGCAGATGCGGCTGAACACGGACCTATGCTGGATATTGATATTCCTGTTGTTCCCGACACTCACGAGGCAGGGATTTCGGCTCCCGTCAAACATTTTCTTGCTCCGCTGATAGTTGACCTACGTCCAGGACCTGAAGGCAAAACCGTAAACTTTTATTTCGGTCAAAACAGCGAAGGGCAGATAATTTTCTGCTATACACCTAAAGAGTTGTTTTATGGTACCGACAGGGAATCGCAGTCGGAATTTATGCCCATAATAGCCAATCGTATGATAAGCCTAATTCCGAGACTTCAGAATCTGCTTATACGAAGGATATGGAGAGGCTGCTATCCGATGACACCCGACGGTGTTCCCATTATGGACTTTGTGCCCGATATAAAAGGCTTATTTCTTGCTGTAGGTATGTGCGGACAAGGATTTATGTTAGGACCCGGTGCAGGAAAAAATATCGCCTCAATTATTGTTGATAATAAACCAATTATCTCCGAAGAAGCAAATAGTTATTTCAGATACGACAGAGATTTTTATGCAGCCAAAAAAGAGGCGTTGAAGTAGGATAGAAATTAATAATAAATATAAATTACTTTATTCTGAATTTTTAACACATCTTACAGAAAAGCCGGAAGTTTTTGTATAAGCGTATCGTTCAATTGAACTATAGATGTAAACAATCCTTCTATACCATGAATCTTGGTTTGAATTTTCAGAAGAAGTCCACCATCCTGCCTCTGAACTTTGCATAGCGTATCCTCCACTTGGATATCTGTATCCCGTAGGTTTTGCAGAAAAACTAAAAACATCAGACCCATTGCCACCACTGCTCCATCCCTCTGTTGTTTTTAACCTGCAACCTGCATTATGCCCTCTAAATCCAGTCTTATCCCAAATAGTATCACCCCCAAAACTTTGATCAACAATAGCCTCAAGTATTTTCCAATCATCATCAGAAGGAACATGCCAACCTTCGGGACATAATTTTTCTGTTTCAACAGCATACCAGTTATACAAAGCGCCGTAGATTTCTTTATTTTCAATATTATTTCCATGCCATACATAAGCCCCTTGTTCTGTTTGAGACCATTCATTTTCATCAGGTAAATAAATAATATCAGTACCGTCATTATATTTTGTAGTCTTCAGGTTCTCTGCCATCCAAACTTGATTCCCAATTTGCACTGTATTATAATTATTGCCTTCTATATCGGTAACAGAACCGTGTATAAGTGCTTCGGTGGTAAAAGAAACCTCATTTCCATATACTATATTACAAAGATTATCAATATTAAAAGATACATAAGCTTTAAGATAATATGTTTTATTTGGACTTAATCCACCAAAATCAAAAATATAAGTCCCGGATTCTTGAATTCCATTTTTATAACTTATTCTATAATGTCCTTCATCATTATTTGAGGATAAGGGAAACAAAGGGTTTTCAAATTCGCTCCAAATCACACCTATGGCATAAATAAAAGAATCTCCATCATTATTAATAATAGCACTGGAAGTTGCTCCTACTTGTGTAATATCGCTAATGTCAATTGTAGAAATTTCAGGACTTACAAGCAAGTTTGATAGATTTTCTTCTAATAAGTCTTCATTTTTTTTACAAGTGATAAATAAAATTGTAAGAATAATGTAAATGATAACCGTCAAAAATAAATTTGAACAGATAAAATTAGTTATGTTAAATAATTTAGTTTGCATTTTCTTCATTTTTGTTTTACCGGAAATAATAGCGAACACCCAGACTAAAATTTATTGTACTAAAGTTATAGTATTCTTTTGTAAAATCGGGAGCATTAACTTCATATAACTCCGTATCTATTGTGTGCTCAATAATATTGCCATTATACTCATAATATCTTTCATAGTAATATTGAGTTCCCGTAGCAACATGAAAATCCAACAATCCATTTAATTCAGCACTCAGTTTCAATTCAATTTTATCTGTAAGTTGATAATATGTTGATAGAGCCATATAAGCTCCTACATGATTATTTTTTGTATAGTACTCTTTCCATATTTCGGATGTTATTCTATGTGATTTACCAAAAATATTACTAGTGATACTTTCAGAATCTGATTCTATATTCCTATAAAGAGTTAAATATGATAACGAAATACCAACAGATGTCTCAAATCTAAATTTATTTTTTTCTAAAAAATAAGAGACTTTTGGTATAAGACTAAATCTTTCTCCATAAAAAATATATTTCCTATTCCATGTAAAAGAATTAGGGCATATACTATACCTTTCTTCTTCAAAGAAAAAAGTTTTTATTACCATTTCACTGCTAAACGGTTTATAAAAAATGTTATAATCATAATTATTCAAGTACATAACATTAATAGAAAAGCTCCATTTATTATTAAGTTTGTAGCCAATTGCACCATCTATAAAAGCTTCATTACCCATATTAAACTTTTTATTAGGTTTAAAATAACTAGTGTCTATTTCTTGAGTATTATCGTAATACCTATAATAATTAGAATGTCTTGTTTTATAAATGCCTTTAGGTAAAGAATGGAATGGTGCAGCATATCCGGTATTAATTTCTGCAAAAAACTGGGCATTTACAGTATTTAGCATAAAAAATATTGTAGTTATTAAAAGAATGTTATTTTTTGTCCTCATAATTCTTTATGTGATTTGATTAACGTAATTAATCGCTTTTTATATTTCAAAGATAACACTTTTATTTTTTATCTTGTGGTTTGGGAAAGTTTTTTTTCCAAACCACGTCAAAAAATAGGCGTTGAAGTAGGATAGAAATCTGATATTTCTACTTCAATCCCCCGAAAAATTTCAAGATAGCTTTACATAGGCTTTTTAAAGAGGGCTTGTTTTCTATAGTTAATTCAAAAACTGTTCATTCGCAATGCACAAATTAATAATATATTGTATAATAGTATTGCACAGTTTATAAATTAATTGTATATTTGCAATGCACAATTAATAAATTATATTATGATAAATAAAGAACAATTAAAGCAAGTATTGGTTGAGCAATACGATTCAATCTTATCAAAAGATACAGGAATTAAAAGAGAAGTATTAAAAGAAATATCCTCTAAAATAAAATTGCCGCATATACATGTGATTACGGGAATTCGCAGATGTGGTAAGTCTGTATTATTGCGACAAATAATCAAAGAATTTTATAATGACACGGGATTTTATTATATTAATTTTGAAGATGAAAGATTATTTAATTATCCTGCATCAGAATTTAATATCATTTATGAATTACTTATTCAGCTTTTTGGTAAAAACAAAGTGTTTTTAATTGATGAAATACAAAATGTGAATAATTTTGAAAACTTTATAAGACGGTTTTATGATGATGGATTTAAGTTTTTTATATCAGGCTCTAATGCAGGTTTATTAAGTAGCGAAATTGCAACCAAACTAACGGGAAGACATATAGATACACATTTGACTCCTTTTTCTTTCAAAGAATTTCTTGATTTCTCAAATATAAAATATTCGGCAAAAGATTTATATAAAACCGAAAAAAAATCCGAAATAATCAATGCTTTTAATAATTATTTGAAAAACGGAGGAATGCCTGAATATACAAAATATAATGACAAGGAAATTTTAACGCGTACTTATAATGATATTGTTTTTAAAGATATTGTTGTAAGGTATAAACTTGAAAATATCCTTCAATTAAAAATGATATATTCTTTTATATTAAATAATTATGGAAGAAAATACAGCTATAATTCGTTACGCAAAATTATAAATATTGGCAGCACAAATACTGTTGTAAATTATTTGAATTATTTGGAACACACTTTTTTTATTAAACAAATAACGAAATTTGATTATAGCGTAAAAAAGCAAATTGTGAATGAAAAAAAATCATATATAATTGATAATGGTTTTATTAATTCACTTTCCGCAGTTATGACTAAAGATGAGGGTTGGTTACTGGAAAATTTGGTTTTTAATGAATTGCTTAAAAAGAATGATGAGGTATATTATTTTTCTGATAAAAATGAATGTGATTTTGTTTCGGTTTATAGTAACGAAATAAATCAAGCGGTTCAGGTAAGCACCCAAATCAATCAATCTAATGAGTACAGAGAAATTAGAGGATTATTAGAAGCAATGGGTAAGCTAAATATTAAAAATGGATATATATTATCCAAAGAAACAGAAAAAATAATTAAAACAGAACATTCTGAAATATTAGTAACTCCTGTATGGAAATGGATTTTGAAATAATAGGGTGTTGAATTACTGTTTCTTTTTC
>SLSH01000184.1 GCA_007130555.1 Bacteroidales bacterium | reverse complement strand
TTCTGAAACAGTCATTTACGAAAAGTAAACTCCTTAGTTTCAGAAACTTCGAAAGCCTTGTCTTTGACGCTTTCTTATCAAAGACCCCAAAATCGGTAGTTTTCTTGCAGGCACTATTTAATAGTCTAATCATCGCGTGAGAGGAGAAATCTGTTGTATTTACTTGACAGGTATAAATTCTCTGATATTTTCTCACATCCCCAATATATACGCAAACATAAGCGGAGCAACGATAGTTGCGTCTGATTCGATTATAAATTTGGGGGTGTTTATATCTAATTTTCCCCACGAAATTTTTTCGTTAGGAACTGCACCCGAGTATGAGCCATAGCTTGTAGTTGAGTCGCTGATTTGGCAAAAATAACTCCAGAAAGGAATATTTTCCCATTGTAGATCCTGTATCATCATTGGTACGGCACAAATCGGAAAATCGCCGGCAATACCTCCGCCAATCTGAAAAAATCCCACTCCTTTTCCTTTGGAGTTTTTTCTGTACCAGTCGGCAAGAAAAGTCATATACTCAATTCCCGTTTTCAGGATATTTACTGATATTTCGTTGCGGATTATTGCTGCCGCGAAGAAATTTCCGCAAGTGCTATCTTCCCATCCCGGCACAATTATCGGCAGGTTTTTTTCAGCCGCCGCCAATAACCATGAATTTTTCGGGTCAATTTCATAGTCTTTTTCCAATTTCCCGGATAATAATAATTTATATAAATATTCATGCGGAAAAAATCTTTTATTATTTTTTTCGGCATCCGACCATTGATTTAACAGATGATGCTCTAATTTACGGAAAGCTTCTTCTTCGGGAATACAAGTGTCGGTAACTCTGTTCATGCCTTTATTATACAATTCCTGTTCCTGTTGTGGCGATAAATCTCTGTAATGCGGGATTCTTTCATAACTTTTATGAGCAACGAGATTAAAAACATCTTCTTCGAGATTTGCTCCGGTGCAGGAAATTATATGGACTTTATCCTGCCGTATCATTTCTGCAAGAGTTTTACCCAGCTCTGCCGAACTCATTGCTCCAGCAAGAGTTATCATCATTTTTCCGCCTTGTTCAAGATGTTCTTTATACGATTTTGAAGCATCTACAAGTGCGGCAGCATTAAAATGCCTAAAATTTTCGTCAAGAAATTGCGAAATACGATTATTTTTTTCCATTTTTTTATTTTTTATTAAAGATATAACTTAAAAATTTATAGTATAATTTTGCAGTTAAAAAATCAGGTGCTTTATTTGATTTATCAGGAGCTAATTCCACAATATCAAAACCTATTATATTTTTTTGGAAGGATAATATTTTTAATAATTTTAATGTTTCGTACCATCCCATTCCTCCGGGTTCGGGAGTTCCTGTTGACGGCATAATTGAGGGGTCGAAATAATCCAGGTCAATACTTACATAAACATTGTCGGTAAGTTTTTCAACAACATTTTTCTGCCATTCAGAATTATTATTTACAATATTTTCGGCAAAAAATACATTTAATTTATTCATATATTGTTTTTCGTCTGCATCCATGCTTCTGATACCAACTTGTACAAGATTTGTGTTTTTTGATGCCCAGTGCATAGCACAAGCATGATTATATTTTGAGTTGTTATATTCGGGACGCAAATCGGAATGTGCATCTAATTGTAAAACTGATAAATTATCAAAATTTTCGTTTGCCGCCATTATTGCTCCTATACTTACGGAGTGTTCTCCGCCAATCATCGTAAAGATTTTTTTATCTTTAAAATATTTATTTGCTTCCGATTTGATTTGTTCCGTCATTTTTTCGGGATTTGAAGCAGCTATAAGAGGTTCTGCGAGCCAAACTCCTTGTTTGTACACCTCTGTATCTGTTTCGATATCATATAATTCCATGTTTTCGGAAGCTTTGAGAAATGCTTCGGGAGCTTTATCGGCACCTTTTCCCCATGTTGATGTAGCATCGTAAGGAACAGGTAAAACAATTACTTTGCAATTGTCATACTTTGCATATTCATCAGGAATACCGGCATAATTATTTATATTCATGTTTCATGACTATTAAGTTATAAAAAAGGAGTTCAAAAATAAACAAAGTTTTTGAAAAATATCTTAATATGTATATCCTAAAATTTTAAGCATTGATTTGTAGCTTTGTTCTTTTGAGAATAATCTTGTAGATATTTTTCCTTCTTCATCTTTATTTATCAGAATATGTTTTGGAGCAGGAGTCAAGCAATGTTGGATTCCGCCGAAGCCTCCTATAGCTTCCTGATATGCTCCTATATTAAAAAATCCGATATACAGAGGTTCTTCGGGAGAGTATTCGGGCAGATAAATTGCATTAATATGTTGTTCGGAATTGTAATAATCATCGCTGTCGCAGGTAACTCCTCCCAAAAAAACCCTTTCATAAGGACTTTTCCATTTGTTAACCGGGAGCATAATAAATCTTTTGCTTATAGACCAGGCATCAGGGAGAGTTGTAATAAATGACGAGTCAATCATATTCCATTTTTCTTTGTCGTTTTGTTGTTTTTGATAAGCGATAGAATATATTGCACCTCCGCTTTCGCCGACTGTATATGTTCCGAATTCTGTATAAATATCGGGTTCGGGCACATCATAGCTGGTACAGGCTGATTTAATCTGGTTTATTATTTCATCTGCCATATATTCATAATCATAATCAAAGCTGAGGCTGTTTTTTATCGGAAATCCACCTCCGATATTTAACGAATCAAGTTCGGGACAATGTTTTTTAAGTTCACAATAAACAGTCATACACTTGCTTAATTCATTCCAGTAGTATGCAGTATCTTTAATGCCTGTGTTAATAAAAAAATGTAGCATTTTGAGATTAACTCGGGGATTGTTTTTAATATGTTCCAGATAGTATTGTACAATATTTTTATATCCGATTCCAAGCCGAGATGTGTAAAATTCAAATTTTGGTTCTTCTTCGGAAGCAATACGAATACCTACGTTAAGTTTAGTGTTTGTTTTAGCAAGTAACTGATCCAGTTCATTGTAATTATCTAATATCGGGATAACATAGTTAAATCCTTCATTAATTAAATCGGCTATATTATCAATATATTCGGGTAACTTATATCCGTTACATACAACATGTAAGTTTTCATCAACATGGCCGGATTCTTTTAAAGTTCTTATAATATCAATATCAAAACTTGAACTGGTTTCAATATGAATATCATTTTTTAATGCTTCCTCCAAAACAAACGAAAAATGCGAACTTTTTGTACAATAGCATTGATAGTACTTGCCTTTATAATTAGATTTTGACATTGCAACATTAAACAAAATTCTGGTTTTTTCGATATTTTCCGAAATTTTTGGGAGATATGTAAATTTTAATGGAGTTCCATACTGTTTAACCAAATCCATTAATGGAATACCGTGAAAATAGAGCTCTCCATCTTCTACTTCAAATTCATCGGTAGGGAAATCAAAAGACTGCTCAATTAAATCAATGTATTTTACTTTCATTTTTCTAAAATTTTTAATAGTAAACAAGTTAAGACATATAAAAAAAATCCATGTAAGTTAATTACAATGGGGTTGCAAAGATAATAATAACTTAGTTAAAATTAAAATTTATTAATTAATTAATTTAATTTTTAGATTAAATTCATAAATGCGACTATTTTGTTTGTGAAATTTTTTAAAATGGAACCGGATTTGCTTGCGCCCCGTCATCAGGGCTTTATTGTTCCTTTTTTCTACATACGGACTTTGTCCGATTATTATCGTCTCATGATACTAAACAAATATCTTTCGAAGTTTTCAGCGGGAGAGGGAGCCGGAGAAAGTAATAATGTTCCGTTGGGGTCAATCAGAAAGTATGTGGGATAAGCTCTTATTGTATAAGTACTTACCGTGGGCGAATTTATTTCGGTAAACAAAAATTCCCATTCATAATTGTTTTTTCTGATAAATTCTTTGGCTTGTTCTTTGTTGTCATCTGTCAGAACTGTAACAACTTTGCAGATATTTTTGTATTTTTCGTGTATTCTTTTTAAAAAATCAAATTCCATCTGACTGGTGTAACTTGTTGTATTGGCAAAATTTAAGTAAACATAATATCCCCTGAAAGATTCCAAACGTGTAAATACTCCCGAAGTGTTTTCAAGTTCGAACGGAGGAGCAATTGTCCCTGCTTTCATGCTTAGAGTATTATCTGCAATATTTTGTGCAATATCCCTGTGTATATCGTAGTCCGTTGAAATATGCAGAGAGTCAAGAGTAAGTAAAAGAGGCAGCCATGCAAAGTTATTGTCCATAAATGCGTCATTAATACCTTTTAAAATTACCAGTTCTTTAAACTGCAGGTTATCAAGTTCCAGATGCCGGGAAAACAAATGTCGTATATTCGAAATACTATGACCGAAATGAATAAAATTGAATAAATATCTTCCTCCTATTGTAGTTAAATATTTATCGAAATATCTGTCATAAATAGTGTTAAACAAATCCATATAAGCAGGATTATCATATCTTACCGCATCATTTGTGTAATTTGCATAAACTACTACATGCTGATATTCTTTACGTGTGGCAAGATTTTTTAAAGTAGCATAACGATATTTTGTATAAGCGCTAAAATATTCATTATCTGCATAATCAAAATGTTTTTTAATATTATAAATAAATGTATCAACACTTGACTCAATCCCTTCAGCAATAATATCTAAAAAATTCAGGTAAAAATATCTGTCATAAAAATAATCGAATTCATTTATCAGATAATTTAAATCTGTTTTTTTCATGTTTTTAATTCCGATATGAATATCTTCGGGAGTAAAAAAAGGATTAAAAATATGTTCTTCGGTTTTGAATTCAAGAGGAGGTAATATCAACTCGTATTCTGCATTCGGTTCAAGAAAAAAATATGCATGATATATTTCATATTCGGCAAAGACATAAGTTATATCGTCAACCGCCACCGTAAGATCAAAATCTCCGTTTTCATTTATTTCCAAAATAAATAAGCTGTCGGGTAAAAATGTAATTCTGTCGGCATATTTATAAAATATTATTTGATTGTTGGCATATTCGGGGGCATTTCCGAAAATACGGGAATGGTTTTGTTGATTGGCAGATAAGGGGCAGTAAATTATGATAAATAAAAAGCCAAATAATATGGATTTTATCATATTTACAGGTAATAAATATGTCCTTATCAAAAATTTCATAATTTGTTTTATAATATAAAATATAACTGTAATTATTGTCTTAATATTTTACAAAGTAAAATTAAAATATTGAATTTTGCAGGTTTTATTTAGTGATTTTTAAATATGGTTTATATTTTTGATATTTGCTTGTGTCCTCTTATGTTTGCAATATTAAATTTAATGTAATTTATTTTTTAGTACATGACAAAACTTTTTTTATCTGGCATTTTTGTAAAAAATAAAAGATTTCTCCACCCTGCCATAAATGGCTTGGGTGTCGAAATGACACGATTGGATGTGTGTGCAGTCGGTGACGTCGGGCAAATAATACCAATGTGAAATAATAATTAGAAGTCCCCTTTAATAATTATTACATTAGCTTCCTCATAAGTTCTGTTTACAGTTCCTTTAGGATGTTCAGGCGGTCCGTATATAGTGTAAAGTTTTAATTCCGAATCTCCGATATTTCTGACTTCATGCCAGTATCCTGCTGGGATTAGAATTGCCCAATCATCCGAAACTTCTTCATCAAAATCAAGATTTTCTTTTGTTTTCCCCATTAAAACTCTGGCTTTGCCCATTTCAATGCGAATAAACTGATCATGGTCTTCATGTAACTCAAGGTCAATAACTTCGCCAACACCTAAAGACATATAAACAAGCTGTATATACTCTCCTGTCCAAGCCGCTTTTCTATAATTATCATTGTCAATTGTACTTTCTTCAATATCAAAAACCCAGGGTTGTTTTCCCATATCTTCGGATTGATGAAAGATAACTTTGTTTTCCGGAGACTTATCTTCAACCTCACTTGAAGGACTTTGATTACAGCTAATCATAATTACCAAAATATAAACAACCAGTAAAATTTTAACTTTTTTAAAATACGATATTTTCATAATTCCTTATTTTTATAATGCAATTAAGCTTCCTATCCTGGATACAAATATTTCGGGCTGATAAAAAAATATTAAAAAAATACTTCTTACTTTTCTTTATTTTCTTTTACCTGTTGATTTTTCTTCTTTTTTCTCGGTCTTAATTTTCCGTAAGACCCATTAAC
>SLSH01000068.1 GCA_007130555.1 Bacteroidales bacterium | reverse complement strand
TTGAAGAAAATCAAGAAAGATTTTCTTTTTGCCTTCGAAAAAATTCTTCTTTCAAAGAATCAGACAAATTATTTTTTTGTATTTTTGGCGAAAAAATGAGTTCTTAAGGATTGACTAATTAGTATATTTGGTTTTTATTGGTAATAATTTTTTAATCATGAAAAATGGATAAAAATAAAAAATATGAAAATTATAATAATTTCAAAAATCCTGCTGTTTTTATTTCTTATTGTAATTAAAACCAGTGGTCAATCCTATTCAGGTATAGACAGTTTAAAAATTATTCCTGCTAATCCTGTTACAACAGATGAAATTAGTGTTATTTGCTATTCTGTTTTTCCGCATGGTTCTTGTTTTTCCGAAGAATTTAATTTAAGCATTGAAGACACAATAATTCACATAGAAAATTATCATTTTATAGGAGAATATACAGCAATTTGTCATTCTGTAGATACTGTTCATCCCGGTAATTTGAGTGAAGGAAATTATACTCTTTATTATTTTTTATATTACAATACCGAAACAGATACGACTTATATTTTATCAGATATTGATACTATATATTTTACTGTTTCTTCCGGAAATATCATAAAGAGTGAAAATAAAACAGATATTATTACAGTTTACCCAAACCCTGCAAACAATAAAATCAAAATTCAAAACAATTATAATTTGGTTATGCAAAGCATAAAACTGTTTGATATAAACGGCAGATTAATAAAATCTTTTTGCACAACCGGTGCAGCCCTTGATATATCTGATATTGCAAAAGGGCAATATGTTTTGAATATACAAACAGATAAGGGGGAGTTTGTTGAGAAAATAGTTATACAATAATTTTCTGTTCTGTGAATTGTGTAATGGAAACCGAGGCAGGCAGATTCTAATTAAATCCCGCTAATTTAACTATATCTGTTCGCGGATTAACACACATAATAGGGATTTTTTTGTATAGTTCGATATTTCTGGCATGTTTTAATTTAGTGATATTTTCCTTGTAACTATCCGTCATAAACAGTACAATATCAGGTTTAATTTCTGCCATATAATCATATAAGTTATCTGCAAAATCTTTTTCGGGAAGCGGTTTAACTTCAAAATCAATAACTTCTTTTTCGAAAATAGAGCCCGCAAATTTTAAATTGCTGTTAATTTCTGCCTTTTTTTCAATATTATTTGTTTCACAGTAAGCAATATAAACTTTACTTTTAAATAAATTTGAAAGATATTTTACCCATAAAAATTTTGCTCTTGATTTTTTATCAGGACCCATAGGGGCACAAATTTTATTATATTCTCCGTGAATAACAGGTCTTTGAATAAGTATAAACGGAATTCTTACGAATTTTTTAATAACTTTCATTGCTTTGTTGATGGTTTTAAGACCATGAGTACCCATAACTGCCAGATACGCATTTGCCTCAATACCGTATTCGTATATTTCTTTGAAAAGATTTCCTGCTCTTACAATAGCAGCAACTTCGCAATTATTGTGTTTTTCGGAAAAATTATCTGCAATTTTTTGCAATTCCGATTGCCATTCTTCAATATCGCTGTCTTTTTTTACAACATACAATAAATGAATAGGTGTATTGGATAATTTGGTTAACTCATAAGCATGGTCCAAAGCAAAATTGGCTTCGTTGCTAAAATCAAAAGGTACAAGAATGCATTTTTTCATAATAAAATAAATTTAAACTCAACTACAACAATTTGTTAATTAAAAATAGATTGCAAAAGTATAAAATAATATTAATATTTACAATAATTTGAATTATTATTTTTTTTAACTAAATCTTAGGATATTTTATAAGAAATAATAAAAAAATGCGTTATTAAAATATAATTTATTATTTTTACGTGTAATTAAAAAATAATTAAGTATGCTAAAAATTTGTGTAATATTATTGCTAATGTTTTCGGTATCATTTAATTATGCACAAAACGAAGATTTGTCCACGGATGAAGTTTCGTCTGAGTTGTATTATTTTAATCCTGAAATAAACAGCTCATTAAGTTCATACCCTTCATTATCGGCAAAAGATAAGTTTCGTACGGGAATAAGTATGGGAAGTTCTTTTACAAATTTATACGGAACAAATTTTCTCTCAAGTTATATGGCTCCACATGTTTCTTATGATGTTGATACAAGATTACGGCTGACTGTCGGTACAATGATGACTTATACATCTTTTAATTCTTCACAATCTGCATGGAACGAACACACACAAAGCTACGGTGAAAAAATGGCACAATATTATATGTTTGCCAGAGGGGAATACCGGCTTAGTAAAAATATCAATATCAGAGCAGCAACAATTTTTGAAGTTAATCCCGCAACACAACAAAACCGCACATCAATTCATAATATCGGATTTGATTTCAGAATAACCGATAATGCATTTATTCATGCAGATTTTAATTTCGGAAATTATAATTTTTACGATTCTTACAACCCGTTTTATGGAGGTATAAATCGCTTTGACCGAAGACCTTTCGGTTATTCCCCGTTTTATTATTAATTCATTATGTGTTTTTTATTTTCAAATGCAGGATAAAGCAAAAATCTCTTTCCCAAGCTCAAAAAAAGAATTAAAATTTTTCGGATGGGAACAACCCGACATAATTCTGATTTCGGGGGATGCTTATATTGACCATCCTGCATTCGGGGTTGCCATTATTGCACGTGTTCTCGAAGATTCGGGATATAAAGTTGCGGTTATTCCTCAACCTAATTGCAAAGATGACCTGCGGGATTTTAAAAAACTCGGTAAACCGCGTTTGTTTTTCGGAGTTTCGGCAGGAAATATGGATAGCATGGTAAATCATTATACCGCAAATAAAAGATTACGTTCGGACGATGCATATACTCCCGGCGGAAAAGCAGGATTCAGACCTGATTATGCAAGTATGGTATATTCAAACATTCTGAAATCTTTATTTCCCGATGTTCCCGTAATTATCGGAGGAATAGAAGCTTCGATGAGAAGATTTACTCATTACGATTACTGGCAGGATAAACTATTGCCGACAATTCTGCATAGTTCAAAAGCCGATATTTTATGCTACGGAATGGCGGAAAAGTCAATTGTAGAAATAGCATCAAACATTGATAAAACAGGACATATTTATGAGGTTTTTGATATAAAACAAATTGCATATTTAGGAGATATGGATGATTTAAAATCTGACGATATTATTCTGAACAGCCACAAAGACTGCCTGAAGAATAAAAATAAATATGCCGAAAATTTTATTATAATTGAGAAAGAATCAAACAAATATAATTCAAGGCAAAGAATTACCCAGATTGTTGATAATAAAAAACTGATTGTAAATCCTCCCGAAAATGTTTTATCCGAAAAAGAAATAGACAGTATTTATAATTTGCCATATACAGGATTTCCGCATCCGAGATATAATAAAAAAGAGCCTGTGCCTGCTTACGAAATGATAAAAAATTCCGTTACAATTCACCGCGGATGTTTTGGCGGGTGCAGTTTTTGTACTATTTCGGCACATCAGGGTAAATTTATCAGTAGCAGGAGCAAAGCATCAATAATAAATGAACTGGAAAAAATATCAAAAAGGCATGATTTTAAGGGGCATATATCCGATATAGGCGGACCTACGGCAAATATGTACAAAATGAAAGGAATTAATATCAGATTATGTGAAAAATGTAATAAAGCTTCGTGTATTTTTCCTGATATTTGCAAAAATCTGAATTGTTCGCATAAACCGCTTACGGAATTATATAAAAAAACCACTGAAATCAACGGCATTAAAAAAGTTACTGTCGGCAGCGGTATAAGATATGATTTATGCTTAGCGGAAACGGGCAGTAAACAAACCGATAAAGAAAACAGCGAATATGTGGAAATATTAATCAAAAATCATGTATCGGGCAGATTAAAAGTTGCTCCCGAACATACTTCGCAAAAACTTTTGCAATTAATGAGAAAACCCTCTTTCGGCATTTTTCGGAAGTTTAAAAAAATATTTGATAAAATAAATTCAGGATATAATCTTAATCAGCAATTGGTTCCTTATTTTATTTCTGCTCATCCCGGATGTACCGAAAATGATATGGCAGAATTAGCAGGCGAAACAAAGGATCTAGGTTTTAAACTTGAACAGGTACAGGCATTTACACCTACCCCAATGACTCTTTCTGCCGTAATGTACCACACAGGGAAATGCCCATATACAAAAAAGCCGGTTTTTGTTGCAAAAACAAATGAAGAACGAAAAAAACAGATTAGACATTTTTTTTGGTATAAGTGATAATTTATTTTTTAATACATGACAAAACTTTTTTAAATCCCTTTGCTTGCTTGGATTTGCAATAGAGTATATGAGAAATTATTATTTATATTTTTCTTGTCCTCATGCCGGACGGGCAATTACTTTTTTTGTGTCGAAAAAAAGTAATCAAAAAACGACTTTGTCGCCGCATAGAATTTACTAAAAATCTTTTCGTTTGCTGACAGAAAAGAACTCGCTTCACTCAGACAGCTTTTCTGTTTAACCGCTGCACTCAAAGATTTTCTTAACGTAAATTCTCTGATGCGACATGAAGTGGTGTTTAGACTTTACTTAATAAAATAAAAATATAGCTGTTTGTTTGTCGGAACAGTTTAGTTTACTGTATAAGCATCAGGAGTAATACCTAAAATCTTATACCTCAAAATTACTCATAATTCCCAAAAAACATAATAATATTTTATCATGTGCTGATAATTTATTTGAAATTTTACTAAATAATAAAAAGCAATCTTTGTATATTCGCAATGAAATTTTATTGAAAAAAATGACAGACGTATTGTATGCCGAAATATTGCTTCCGCTACCTTTGCGTAATACTTTTACTTATTCTGTTCCCGAAGAATATCAGAAAAATATTACCGCAGGTTCAAGAGTAACGGTTGCTTTCGGTAAAAGAAAACTTTATACGGGGCTTGTCGTAAGATTACATAATGAAGAAAAAAACGATTATGAGATTAAGCCGGTTGAGTCGGTATATGAGTATAAGCCCATTGTAAATAATTTGCAACTTGAACTGTGGCAATGGATATCGGAGTATTACTGCTGTTCGTTAGGGGAGGTTTTTAATGCCGCAATATCATCAATTTTTATTCCCGACAGCGAATCGGAGATTACTCTGGGAAATGCTGAAACAAAAATCAGTTTGACTCCAAAACAGGAACAGGTTTTTAATATTCTTGTCAATAAAAAAACTATTACAATAAGCGAATTGTCAAGACTTAGCGGAATTAATAATCCCGTAAATCATATTAAAGCATTGCAGGAAAAAGGACTTGTTGAATTTTCCGAGTCTGTAAAAAAAGGATTTAAACCTCAATTAATAAATATGCTGGGCTTTGATATAAATTCTGTTAAAAAAAATAAAGAATTATTTGAGAAAATATCAAAACAAGGCTCAAAACAATATGAAATATTAGCCTATCTTTCGGATATCAGTAAAAATGAGGGGAAAGATATTATCGAAATTCCCGAAAAAACCGTTTTAACCGAATGTAGTTGTTCTAAATCCAGTTTGAAATCTCTTGAAGAGAAGTCTTTAATAAAACTATTCTCAAAAGAAGTTTCCAGAATTATTGAAGATAAATCAGTTGTTAAAAAAGATTTTGAGTTGACAAGCGTTCAGAACAAAGCAATGGAGCAAATACTTGATTTTTTTAAAGAGCAAAAACCCGTATTGCTACATGGTGTAACATCAAGCGGAAAAACAGAAATTTATATTCGTTTAATTCAAAAAACTTTGTCGGAAAATAAAACGGTTTTGTATTTGTTGCCCGAAATAGCACTGACATCACAGATAATCAACAGGCTTAAATCATATTTCGGCGAATTAATCGGTGTTTATCATTCAAAATATTCCAAATCCGAACGTGCCGAAGTTTATCTGTCGGTACTTAACAAAAAATTAAAGATAGTTCTCGGAGCACGTTCATCAATATTTTTACCGTTTACTGATTTAGGTTTGATAATAGTTGATGAGGAATATGACAGTTCTTATAAGCAGACTGACCCTGCTCCGCGTTACAATGCTCGTGATACTGCTGTTGTTCTTTCCAAAATTCATAATGCAGATATTGTTCCGGGAACTGCCACGCCTTCTGTTGAATCATATTACAATACTAAAATCGGTAAATATAATTTAGTTGAACTGAATGAAAGATACGGTAAAATTAAACTGCCCGAGATAATTCCCGTTGATATT
>SLSH01000158.1 GCA_007130555.1 Bacteroidales bacterium | reverse complement strand
ATGCTCTAAATACAAGTTTGCCCGACGTCGCCGACATAACACACTCCAACACCAAGTCATTTCGACACCCAAGCCATTTATGGCAGGGTGGAGAAATCTTTTATTTTTTATAAAAATGCCAAATAAAAAAAGTTTTGTCATGTACTAATCTTAATCTTACAAATGTAAGGATAATTTTATCATTTATAATTTTCATTATAAAAAAAAATATTTACTTTTGTCAAAAAACAGTTATTTAATCAATTAAAAAAACTATGGAAAATTTAAAAACAATTAAAATTGCGCTGGTAATTAGTTTAATTGCATTATTGATAAGTATAATAACAATAATTATTACTTTCTCTGCGAAAACAAGCGTAGATGCAGAAATTAAAAAAGAAACCAAATCTGAATATTTTGATAAAGAAACATCGGGGTTCTCTTCAGAATTAGGAGTTGCATATATTAATTTAGATACTTTATTATCAGAGTATAAATTAGCTGTAAAACTAAACGAAGAGTTATTAACAGAACAGGCAAGGGCAAGAGCAAATTTGCAGGGACAAATGAAACAATTTGAAATAGACTATACTAATTTTATGGAAAAAGTACAGTTAGGGAGCTTTGTTAGCCAGGCAAGTATGGAAGCTCAACAGCAAGAATTAATAGAAAAACAGCAAAGACTTGAGAGATTGGACCAAGAACTTACTCAAGGCTTAATGCACAGACAGGAAGAAATGAATCTGGAATTATATGACACCATTATGAATTTTATGCAGGAATTTAATAAAGGGAAATATAATCTGATATTGGGAAATACGGCAGGCTCTACTATTCTGTATGCAAGAACGGGAATGGATATTACAAGAGAAGTAATAGATGCTCTTAACGAACGCTATGATAGAAGGATGAAATCCAAATAGAGTTTACCTATGAATTTTACTGCAAATTATTTTGAAAGATATAATTCATACTCTGCTTTTATTACCGAAAACCCAAATCCCGATACAAATTTAATTGTGGTAATACCTTGTTATAGGGACGAGTTTATTTTTAAAACTCTTGACTCTCTGTTTGCAAACAATATAACCGAAGTTAATGTAGAAATAATTGTTGTTGTTAATTTTAGTGTTGATGATAATGAAAACACTAAACAATTAAATCGTAATATATACAATCAGCTGAAAGATTATAAGAAAACATTTATTGACAGTAAGATTAGAATTTATCCGATAATTATTGAAGATGTCCCCAAAAAACATGCAGGAGTCGGAAATGCCCGCAAGGCAGGAATGGATGAGGCTGCGAGAAGGTTTGAAAAAATAAATAATCCGTTCGGTATTATTGTATCTTTAGATGCAGATACTTTGGTTCATAAGGATTATCTGAAAGAAACAGAAAAATCATTTGAAAATAATAAAAATCAGGGAGCTTGTCTGATTCAGTTCGAACATGATTTTGATGCGTCTGTTTATGAAAAAGAAGTGATTACAGCCGCAAAATACTATGAGTTGTATTTAAGATATTTCAGATTGGCACTTAAATTAACCGGTTTCCCTTATCCCTATCATACAATAGGCTCTTGTTTTGCAGTAACGGCGGAAACTTATGTAAAAGCAGGCGGAATGTCAAGAAGACAGGGAGGGGAAGATTTTTATTTTATTCATAAAATAGCGACCCTTACTAAGATTGGTGTTGTAAATAAAAAACTCGTGTATCCGTCGCCGAGAGTTTCCGACAGAGTTCCTTTCGGAACGGGACCATCTGTAAAAAAAATAATAAACGAAAAAAAATATATGGTTTATAATTTTGATGCATTTATTCGTTTAAAAGAATTTTTTGGAACTTTTGATGAATTATATGCAAAAACAAATGATGCAATAGATGAAATCCCAAAAATCATTAAAGATTATTACGGAAAAGAAAAAATTATTGAAATTATTAATGAATGTAAGGTAAATACTAATTCTCTTTCGAATTTTAAGAAACGTATGTTTTCCAATTTTAATGCATTCTTTATCATTAAATTTTTAAATTCACTAAGCAATCATAACTTACTTATGCCTGAAGATGTGTTGCTTTGCTCACAAAAATTATTGAAATATTACAATTTTTCTCCCGAAAACAATGATATCAAAGGCATTTATCAAAACATTATAAATTTAGATGTATTGCACTGAAAATAAGGACTTTGCTCTACTTTAATAATGTTATGATTTATTTTATGAATTTCAATAATAATACCTAATCATTTGCTATTAGAAGTCCTTCTCTTGTAGATATCCATTTTTTTCCTGCAAGTTCCCCCTTATAATACTTGCCGGTTATATCTTCATCATCCAGCAAATTTGCCAATGATTTATCAATAAATATTTTACTCCCGTATGGAATTTTTACAATTATCCTTAGATTTTGAGCATTCCAGCGTTGAGAGTTTATATGATAAAATGGAGAAAAATTTACAACAGAATCGGTAATTTTATAATTATAACTAATGAATTCAATATTTTCTCTTGCATCATATTTTGTCCTTCCTCTTGCATAATATCTGAATTCTATCTCAGGATTTTCGGAATTGGCAGGAGAAAATTCAATTGACGGACGAATTTTTATTTTATTTTTTTCTATTTGAAAAAAACGGCTCTCAATAAAAACATGTAATTCATTAATGTTTTTGATTTTATGAGTATTTTTTTTGTTCTCATGTTTGCCGAACATATATGTTTTATCAAAAGAAGGGTCATCGTCAAGTAAACTAAAATTATAAATAAATTCCGAACTTACAGGGATATTTTCGCTTACAGAATTAAATGCAACCGATTTATAACCCGTACTGATATTTATTATCAAAAAAACACTTGTAATAATTGACAATATCCATATAACCACAAGACTTCCGTTTAAATATCTGTTTCCTTTTAACTTAAAAAGCAATATAATTCCCGTGTACATTAATCCTATGAGAGGGATTAAAAAAATTATTAAAATACTAATTGACAGCATCCAAGCTATGTGGTAATTTGTAACAAACACAAGTAATGAAGGTAGCCAGATAAAACTAAAAAAACCTTCGCTGTAAAAAATATTATCAGTTCCCACTGATAAAAAACCAATAAGTAAAAAAATCAAGCAAATAATACCAACAAAAATAAATATGGCTCCAATAAATGGTGTAAGAGCTTTAAAGATAATTGTAAATGCTGATAACATTGCATGTCCTACGCGTTGAATTACATCAGAAAAGCGTTTTGAATCCAAATTTCTAAGATTTTCTTTAATATCTTCATATTCTTCTTTTACGGTCTTTTCAATATTTTCAAGATTGACTTTTTCTCCTTTCATTTTCAGTTTCTGGGCTGTCGTTTTTGCAGACGGAACAGCAATCCAAAGAATAATATATGCTACTATACCAACATTTCCGGGTATAATTAAAAATAATAAGAAAATAATTCTCCATAAAATAATGCTTAAACCCGTATAATGAGCCAATCCCGAACAAACACCGCCAATCACTCTTGAATCAGGATCTCTGTATAGTTTCTTTTTAAACTTTTTTTCTTCATTTGAGCTTTTAGAAGTCTCATCCGAATCAATAATATCATCAACATAACCAAGAACGGATATTATTTCGTTTACATCATCAATATTTATAACCTGTTTATTTGGTGATAATTTTTCTCCAAACAATTCGGCAATACGAGCTTCAATATCTTTTATTATTTCATTTCCCTCTTCTGTTTTAGAAAAATGTTGTGTCAATTTATCCAAATATAAACTGAGTACCTGGTAAGCATCTTCGTCAATATTAAATATAAACGAATTTAAACTAATTGTTACTGTTTTTTTCATAATTATATATTTTTGTTTTTTAATGTATTAATTACCTCTGTAATTTCAATCCATGATTTATCAAGCTCAGAAAGAGCCTTTTCGCCTTCTTTTGTTAAACTGTAATATTTGCGTGGAGGACCTTGTGTTGACTCTTCCCACCGATAACTTAATAAACCGGAATTCTTTAATCGCGTCAATAACGGATATAAAGTCCCTTCAACAACTATCATATCAAGTTTTTTAAGAGTTTCGATAATGTCTGAGGAATAACAATCGTCCCCCTGTAATGTCAAAAGAATACAATATTCTAATATCCCTTTCCGTAATTGTGCTTTTTTACTGCCTGTATCCATATTATATAATATTTCAAATAAAAATTACCACTATTTTATTTTACAAAGATATATATATATTTTAGTTCTATGCAATACATAGTACTGTAAAATTGTTAATGTTTTGTTAAAATTTTATAAATATACGATGTATGTTAGGTTGAGAGAGTTCTCTAAACATTTACAAAAATAAAGCATCACATTTCTCGATTTCAACGAATATATGTTGATATTTAAAACTCTACGTTCAATTAATCTATTTGTTAATATTATATTTTTACAGAAATGTAAATAATGTAATATTATGAAACGTATAATGGTATCCGGAATCGTATTTTTAATGTTTTTATCTGTAATTGCACAATTTACTCCGTCAGAATATGCTGTAAAATTTAGTGATATGGCAATAAAAAATATGAAAGAAAGCGGAGTTCCTGCAAGTATTACTTTGGCTCAGGGTATTTTGGAGTCTTCGAGCGGAAATTCATATCTGGCAATAAACGGAAATAATCATTTTGGTATTAAATGTCATGGCTGGACGGGAGCAAAGATTTACCGGGATGATGATGCCGAAAATGAATGTTTCAGGAAATACAATAGTGTTTATGAATCATATAAAGACCATGCCGAATTTTTACGAACACGTAACAGATATTCGTTTTTGTTTGATTTGAAAATTACCGATTATAAAGGATGGGCAAGAGGATTAAGTAAAGCGGGATATGCGACTGACCCAAAATATTCTGATAAATTAATATCATTAATTGAAAGGTTTGAATTATATATATATGATTCGGATGATTTGATAGTTGTACATGAAAGAGAAAAACAGGAAAGGCCGGAAAGAAAGTCAGGTCTTGTTGTTAAAGATGTTTCATTTATAATAAACCCCGTTACTTACGAAGAATTTATAAATAATAATGTTCCTTATGTTTATGCCGAGAAAGGCGATAATATTGCGAAATTGTCAGAAGAGTTAGATTTGATGAGATGGCAAATAAGAAAATACAATGATTTGGACAGAGGAGCTCAAATAAATGAAGGAGAAAAAATTTATATAAAACCAAAACGCCGCAGAGCTGAAAGAAATTACGAGATTCATATTGTCGCAGAAGGAGAAACCATGCGTGATATATCTCAAATGTATGCAGTAAAGTTAAGAAGACTTTACAGAATGAATAATTTTGAAAGAGGTTTGGAAGTACCGGCAGGAACAGAACTGAACTTACGAAGAGTTAAAAGATAATTTGAGTTTTTAAAAAATTAAACTTCTTCCGTATTGTAAATTGGAATTTTTTTCTGGGTCTAAATTATTCAGGCATTCATCTTCCATAACTATCACAACACTTGAGCCCATCTCAAAATATCCGACTTCTTTGCCTTTTTGGATTATGATTTTCTCGGGAAATATTTTTTCAGATGCAATACCTTTACGAATATTTGTACTTAATCCGCTGTCAAACGACAGTTTAATTTTTCCCACAAACAGAGCTCCGACCAAAATAAAGTAGAATTTTCCGTATTTGCAATCTCCTGTTATTATAATTCTTTCGTTCCGGCAATATACACGGTCTCGTTTATCTATTACTTTTATTTTTACAGGTCTTAATGTGCCCGGTAAATATTTTATATCAGTAATATTCATATCAAATCCTGCATGTACTCTGTGATAATTTCCGGGAGCCAAATAAAAAACGGCATAAGATTTTAGATTTTTAAATTCTGTTCCCAACAAATCTGTCAGAAAATATGTCCTGTCTTTAACGGTTATTTTTTGTTCTTTATTAACTTTTCCGCAATCTAATAAAGCCCCGTCTATCGGAGAAACAATGTCTTCCTGAATTATTCTTAAGTTATCTTTAATTTTGCGGGTAAAAAAATCGTTAAATGTTTCAAAAAAGTTTTCGGGAACAATAAATTGTGATAAATCAATTTTATAAAATTTTACATAAAGTTTTATTATAGTTTTTACAAAAAATTTAGGACGCGAAATATTGGCAATATATCCGGCAACTCTGGATATTGCATTGCGATAATTTTGTTTTTGAGGCTTTGTAGTCAAAACGAATTAAATTATTTATTATTAAAAAAATTCATTGTTCTTTCTATGCCCAAAGTAGTAAAACTTTTAATTGCTTCACAGCTTACAGGGATTT
>SLSH01000303.1 GCA_007130555.1 Bacteroidales bacterium | reverse complement strand
TAATAATAATTTTAAAAACTATCTTATTTTTGTAAAATTAAAATGAGAATTCGTTTTTTTATATGAAAAAAACCGCATTAATAATAGGAGCAGGTCCTGCGGGATTAACGGCAGCATTGGAATTGCTGAAAAAAACTGAGA
The DNA here is from genome assembly GCA_007130555.1 of Bacteroidales bacterium. Classification (GTDB taxonomy): domain Bacteria; phylum Bacteroidota; class Bacteroidia; order Bacteroidales; family ML635J-15; genus SLSH01. The sequence goes on along the minus strand of SLSH01000303.1, from coordinate 6,163 downwards.
TAAAGCCAATTATTCTTGAAAAGACCGAGCATATCGGAGGAATTTCAAAAACTGTTAATTATAAAGGTAATAGAATGGACATAGGACCTCACCGGTTTTTTTCAAAATCGGATACAATTATGGAATATTGGCAAAATATTCTCGAAGTAGTTGAACCTCCTGATAATTATCCGAAAAACAAAAGATGGGAGTTAGATAAGGATAAAGTATTTTTACAAAGAGACAGACTGACAAGAATTTTTTATCTAAGAAAATTTTTTGATTATCCCGTTAGTCTTAATGCAAATACATTGAAAAATTTAGGATTATTAAGAATAATAAAAATCGGTTTCAGTTATTTAAAATACAGACTATTTCCTGTTAAAAACGAAAAAACTCTTGAAGATTTTTTTATTAACAGATTTGGAAAAGTTCTATATAAAACTTTTTTTAAAGACTATACCGAAAAAGTGTGGGGAAGAACTTGCTCCGAATTATCTGCAGAATGGGGTGCTCAACGGGTCAAAGGGTTATCCGTAACTAAAGTAATTACGCACTTTTTTAAAACTGTTTTTTCGAAAAAAAAGAAAGATATTGCACAAAAAAATAAAGAAACTAGCCTGATAGATTGGTTTTTGTATCCTAAATACGGTGCAGGACAAATATGGGAAACAATGGCAGATATAATTGTTGATAAAGGAGGAGAAGTAAAAAAAATGTGCGAATTTAACTCGTTGTCAATCAATGATACCGGAAAATTTTGTGTCGGATATTATGATACGCAAAACAATGAAAATATTAAAATTGACGATATTGACTATGTCTTCAGTACAACAAGTGTTAAAAAACTTGTAAACTCAATGGAAAAGACACCCGAAAATGTTTCTCAAATATCACAAAATCTTTTACACCGCGACTTTATTACCGTAGGATTATTATTGAAAGAATTATCAATAAAAAACAAAACCAAAATAAATACTATCAATCAACTTATCCCTGACAACTGGATTTATATGCAGGAACGAGACGTAAAAATGGGAAGAATTCTGATATTTAATAATTTCAGCCCTTTTATGGTTGCAGATGAAAATAAAGTCTGGTTAAGTGTCGAGTATTTTTGCAATGTTGGTGATGAATTATGGGAAATGGAAGAAGATGAATTTAAAAAAATGGTAATATCCGAACTGGAAAAAATTGATATCATTAAAAAAGAATATGTTTTAGATTCAACTCTGATAAAAATGGAGGATACATATCCTGTTTATTTCGGAGCTTACGAAAATTTTGATGTGATAAGAGAATATCTCGATAAAATTGATAATCTTTTTCTAATAGGACGTAGCGGTATGCACAGATATAATAATATGGACCATTCAATGCTAACCGCAATTACAGCTGTTCAAAATATTATTGAAAACAGAAAAGACAAATCAAATATCTGGGAAGTAAATACCGAAAAAGATTATCATGAAGAAAAATAAGTAAAATCATGAATATTCTAATAATAAATTTAATTAATAATAACAGGCAACTAAGCAGAATATTAATCGTTTTTATAATACAAAAATTATAATAATATTGTAAACATGTTAAAAGTGTATAAATATATGAATAAAAAAATTCTTTTAATTGTAGCATGTATAATTTTTTGCATATCAGGTATTTTCTCACAAACCGATATTAGCAATGATTATCTGAATCCGACAATAATAGAGATTAGTCAGGATGCTGATTATGAATTATTTTTTTATGACCATTCAATAGGCAATGATTTTCCTCTGGATGATAACATAAACAGAATGTACCCCGGCGCAAGTTCATATTTTAGCTTTCAGGTTCCTGAAACAGGAGAAGCCACAATAAAATTTTCGTTCCCCAAAGAAACATTATTCATAATAGCTTTTTATATAGAAGATAATGAAGGGAATTATATTTTAATAAAACATAAAGCATTTAAAGACTTTCAGGCAGATTTTAATATATATAATTTTGACAATTTAGCAGAAGAAGTTGTATTAGCGAGATTTTGGATACTCGGAGAGCCGTCTTCAGGAGAATTCGAACTTTGCATAATATCCGAGCCGTTAGGAACAGATTCTAAAGTTATCAGTATTAGCACAACTGATTATACTCCGGAAGAATTAGTTTATGATGTTTTACTGGCAGGTTGCGTAGAGGCTTATAATGTTCAATATACAGGGCATGCAGATGCTATCGGATATTTTTGGAATGCAACTCCTCCCCTGGATTTCGAAGAAGGCGTAATATTGTCAACAGGAAGAGTTACTGATGCCGCCGGACCAAATACAGGAAATGCAAGTACTAATTTATACCAACCTGGAGATGATGATCTGGCTGCAATAGTAAATGCAAATACTTATGATGCGGCAGTTCTGGAATTTGATTTTATGCCTGCAAGTGATGAACTTTCTTTTAATTATGTTTTTGCAAGTGATGAATACCACACATTTGCAACTTCATCTTTTAATGATGTTTTTGCATTTTTAATTTCAGGAGGACCTGAAAATTATGATAAAGATAATATCGCATTATTACCGGGAACAACCACAGCTGTTTCTATAAATACTGTAAATAATGGAAACTCTAATACAGGACCATGTATGAATTGTGAATATTTTGTTGCAAATGAATCCGGTAATCCGTATATCAGATATGATGGCATGACAGTTACTTTAACTGCAATAGCAGACGTTACGGCATGTGAAATATATCAAATGAAACTTGCTATTGCAGATGTTCAGGACGGTTCGTGGGACTCTGCAGTATTTCTTGAAGCAGGCAGTTTTACGGCAGGAGAAATTTATGAAATTGACGGTTATAATGCTTTAGGAGGTGTTTCATCTGTTATACAGGGATGTACCCATTATATAGTATTTACAAGAACTGACAATGTTGATATTACTCAACCCCTTACTATTACAATAGATATCGGAGGAACAGCCGTAATGGGAACTGACTATACAGCAATTCCTACCGAAGTAGTAATTCCTGCTTATGAATATTCCGTTACTATTGCTTTTGATGCTCTGATTACAGGGAATACAGGTACCGAAACAATTATTTTATATACAGACCCCGGTTGTCCTTGTGATGAAGACGGAATGGAATATATAATAACAATAGAACCTCTTTTCGATATAGAGCCGGAACTTATAAACAACGGACCTATATGTATCGGAGAAACTGCCGATCTGGAATTGACATTAAACTCTCAGGATGATTCTTTGGTTAGTGTGGAGTGGAGTACAGGAGATACAAACACAAATAATATTCAGGTTACTCCAAATCAAACCTCAACATACAGCGTAACAGTTACATATCCTTGTGATGAAATAGTTCTATCTACTGAGGTTGTTGTTGTAGAACTTCCTGTAATTGATTTAGGTCCCGACTTGGATATTGCCGGAACTAATACAAGTTTGGACGCAAATATGGACCCTGATAATACAGGAGTATGGACAGTTATTGATGGTCCCGGCAATGCATTAATTGATGACCCGACTTCTCCGTTAATTAATATTGAAGTTGACCAGTACGGATATTATACATTTCAATGGACAGAAACAAGTCTTGCACCAAACTGCGTAGCTTCCGGTACTATTGTAATTAATTTTTATCATATTCTTATTGTAGATTTTGAAACTACCCCCGTTCCTTGTTTTGGGGACTACACTACTGTTACTTTTACAGGAAGCACAGCCGGATTTGGGGATTTTTACTGGGATTTTGGAGACGGGACAATTATTAGCGGTGAAGAAGAAGAAGGACCTTATGAAATATTATTTGAAACTTCAGGTGATAATATGATTTGTTTAACAGTAATAGAAGGACTTTTGGAAGAAACTCATTGTGCTAATGTATATGTTCCGCTAATTCTTGAAGGAGAACTAATAACGGAAGATGACCCGTGTTACCAGTCTTGTCAGGGTAAAGCCCAATTTATTGTTACAGGCGGCACTCCCGGATATACTTATTCATGGGCATCATCATCAAATGAAATTTCATATCTCTGTACAGGAACCCATAGTGTTACCGTAACAGATGCAAACGGTTGTGAAATTAGTGAGACTTTCTTCATTGACGAACCGGAAGAACTGGTATATGATACTGCTTATAATAATATTAATTGTTACGGTGATCCTGCCGGTAATGCAGAAATTATTGTGTCCGGAGGAACTATGCCATATATTTACGAATGGAGTGACGGACATTCGGAAAGTGAATATAATAATATCTATGCCGGAACATATCAGGTAACTGTTACTGATGATAACGGATGTACTGTTTCCACACAATTTGTCATTACACAACCAAATAGTCCATTACTATTGTCAACATCAGACGACAGATCTATTTGCGAACATCAAACTATCAATATTTCTGCTTATGAAATGGGTGGCACACCGCCATATACATATTACTGGGATAACGGAGATGGCTCAGGATTCACAGAAGGTCCGCAATCATTTGATATTACTCCAAATCAAGATGTTACATATAGTGTCTATGTTGTTGACGGAAATAATTGTGTTAGCCCAACTAAAGAAATAGAAATTATTGTAAGCCCCGAAATGATATTAAATTTAACAACTAAAGATGACCCGTGTTATCAGTCATGTAATGGAAGTGCCTCGGTTTCTGTAATAGGCGGACTGCAAGCTTTTAATTATAGCTGGGAATCCGGTACTCCTAATTTATATAATTTATGTAACGGATTATATACTCTTACCGTTACCGATAAAATCGGTTGTTATGCAGATACAATATTTGTTATTGATCAACCCACAAAACTAACAATGCAATTAACTACCGGTAATGCCACATGTCATGATTCTCCCGATGGAATTGCTGCTGCTACTGTTCAGGGTGGTACTCCTCCGTATAATTATATATGGTCAAATCATACACAAGGAAATCCCCTTGTAGCCCTGCCCGGCACATATAATATAACTGTAAGCGACAGTAATAACTGCAAAATATACGGAACAACAACAATAAATTCACCGCAGGAATTAAAAATATCTCCGCTTAGCAATCACGAAATATGTATTGGCGGAGAAGCAACAATAATAGGTCAGGCAACGGGAGGAACTTCTCCCTACACATTCCACTGGGAAGGAACCGACGATTCGGTATATGACAAACATACATTTAAAGTCAGTCCGGAAGTGAGTACCGACTATTATGTTACTGTAACTGATGCAAAAGGATGTGTTACAAGCGGGTCAAGAGCCAAAGTATTTGTTTTTCCACCAATTGATATTAAAAAGATAAATGTTGATACTAATCCTATATGCGAAGGAGACGGAACTATTATTGAACTGGTTATATCAGGTGGAAACGGAGGTCCCTATCAAATAACAATTAATAATGACAGTATAGTATCAGCTCCGTTTATTTATTATCCCAAAGAAACAACAAACTTGATTATTACTGTTAGTGATTTATGCGAAACTCCCGAAGCTGTAGATTCAGTTATGGTGTATGTACAGCCTTTACCGGTAGTATCTTTTACCAGTAATAGATATGAAGGATGCAGAAACCTAAGAGTACACTTTACTCAAACAAATGCGGGTGAAGTTGGAGATTCTTATTTATGGCAATTCGGAAATAATAAATATTCCAAAAACCGAAATCCTTCACATATTTATGATAAATCGGGAACTTATGATGTTACACTCACTATCAGAGACCAATATAATTGTGAAAACTCTCTGACAATAAAAAATATGATTGAAGTATGGCCAAAGCCAATTGCAAATTTCATTATGGAACCTGAATATGCAAGTATCTTAAATCCGAAAATAAAATTTACAAGTCTGTCCGAAGGAGAATTATATACTTACTGGTTCTATGGAGACGGCGATTCTACAATTAATTTCACAAGTCCCGAGCATTTTTATAAAAATATAGGAGAATACCAAGCTGTATTAATTGTTGAAAATGAATTCGGATGTACCGATACCGCAACCAGAACAATTTATATTCGTGATGAATTTACACTATACGCTCCTACTGCATTCTCTCCAAACGGAGACGGAATTAATGACTGTTTCAGAGTTTGCGGACAAGGGATAGACCCGAATAGTTTTTATATGGTTATTTATGACAGATGGGGAATAATTGTTCGTGAAATTGAAAAATTTGATATAAATGCCGGTTG
>SLSH01000398.1 GCA_007130555.1 Bacteroidales bacterium | reverse complement strand
TTTATTTTAGAAAACTATTTTATTAAAGCTTAAGTAATTAAATTAAAGATATTTAGTATAAAAAAATAATTGTTATGTTTGAAGATGGAGAAAAAATCAGGATACTTCCTGTAAATATTGAAGATGAAATGAAATCGGCTTACATTGATTATTCAATGTCAGTTATTGTTTCGAGGGCTTTGCCTAATGTAAGAGACGGTCTGAAACCCGTACAAAGACGTATTTTATATGGTATGTATGAATTAGGAGTAGATGCTAATAAATCACATAAAAAGTCTGCCAGAATAGTAGGAGAGGTGCTTGGGAAATATCACCCTCATGGAGATTCTTCTGTTTATATGGCAATGGTAAGAATGGCCCAGAACTGGTCTTTAAGATACCCCCTTGTTGACGGACAAGGAAATTTCGGCTCTGTTGATGGCGATAGCCCTGCAGCTATGCGTTACACAGAAGCCCGTATGTCAAAAATTGCCAATGAAATGTTGCCGGATATTGAAAAAAATACCGTTGATTTTACTCTGAATTTTGATGATACACTTGAAGAACCCAGTGTTTTACCATGTAAAATACCAAATCTTTTACTTAACGGTGCAAGCGGTATTGCAGTAGGGATGGCTACCAATATGCCTCCGCATAATTTAACGCAAACAATTGATGCAATTATAGAATATATAGATAATAATGAAATAGAAATTGAAAAATTAGCAGATATAATTCAAGCTCCTGATTTTCCAACAGGTGGTACTATTTATGGTATTGACGGGGTTAAAAATTCATATTTAACAGGCAGAGGAAGGGTAGTAATACGTTCGAAAACAGATATTGAAGTCTCAGATTCCGGTAAAGAAAAAATTATTGTCAGCGAAATTCCATATATGGTTAATAAATCAGAACTTATTATAAAAATCGCTGAATTAATTACTGAAAATAAAATTGACGGAATTGCAAATGTAAATGATGAGTCTGACAGGGACGGAATGAGAATAGTAATTGATCTTAAAAGAGATGCAGTCGCAAATATTGTCTTAAATAAATTATATAAATATTCTGCTCTTGAAGCATCTTTTAGTGTTAATAATATTGCACTGGTTAATGGTCGTCCGCAATTACTTAATTTAAAAGAACTTATAAAATATTTTGTGGAACACAGACATGATGTCATTGTGAAACGAACAAAATATGACCTCGAACAAGCGGAAAATCGTGCACATATCCTTGAAGCACTTCTTGTTGCCATTGATAATATTGATGAAGTAATTCAAATAATAAGGTCATCACAAACAGTTGACCAAGCAAGAGAAGGTCTTATCAAAAGATTTGAATTTACCGATATTCAAGCCAGAGCAATAGTGGATATGAGATTAAGAGCATTAGTCGCATTAGAAAGTGGTAAAATTAAAGAAGAATATAATGAATTACTTAAAAAGATAGAGCATTATAAACAGATACTCAATGACTTAGTTCTTCGTATGAAAATAATTAAAGATGAATTAATTGAAATAAAAGAAAAATATGGAGACGAAAGAAAAACAGATATTGTTTTTGCTTCAGAAGAGTTAAATCCCGAAGATTTTTATGCCGACGAAGATGTTGTTATTACAATATCTCATCTTGGCTATGTTAAACGTACCTTTTTAACCGAATTTAGAACACAAAACAGGGGAGGAGTAGGAGCAAAAGGTTCTATTACAAGAGATTCCGATTTTATAGAACATATGTTTGTAGCCAGTATGCATAATACTATTTTGTTGTTTACAAAATTCGGTAAATGTTATTGGCTTAAAGTTTATGAATTACCCGAAGGACAAAGAACTTCAAAAGGAAGAGCAATTCAAAATCTTCTGAATATAGAACCCGAAGATGAAGTTAAGGCATATATTAATGCTAAGTCCCTGACAGATGAAGAATATATAGATAATAATTTTATAATTATGTGTACCAAAAGAGGCATAATTAAAAAAACAAATCTCAGAGCATATTCTCGTCCCAGACAAAACGGTGTTATTGCCATAAATGTAAGAGACGGAGATAGTTTGTTGACGGCAAGAATTATCGAGCAGAACGTAAGCGAAAATATTCCTAATGTAATAATTGCCGGTAAAAAAGGAAAAGCAATCAGATTTCCGCATAATATTGTCAGACCGATAGGAAGGACTGCAACAGGTGTTAAAGGTTTAAATCTGGATAAAGATAGTGAAACTGTCGGAATGATTATTGTAAATCAAGAACATGATATTCTGGTTGTTTCGGAAAACGGATATGGAAAAAGATCTAAATTAGAAGACTACAGAATAACCAACAGAGGAGGAAAAGGTGTAAAAACTCTTAATACAACTCAAAAAACCGGTAAACTAATTGCAATTTGCGGTGTTACCGATAATGACCATTTGATGATTATTACTAAAACCGGCTTAATTATCAGGCTGGAAATCAATATTTTAAGACTAATGGGCAGAGCAACACAAGGAGTCAGACTTATCAACTTAAGGGATGATGATGCAATAGCATCTGTGGCAAATATTGTTGACGGAGCCTTAGAAGAAAAGAACGGAATTGACGAGAAATCTGATGCTGATGCAATAAAATCTGCCGTTAATGAAGATTTAGAAGAAAATAATGAAACTCCTGATTTAAATAAAGACGAAAATCAGGAAAATGATATAGAAGAAGATAATGATGCAACAATATAATAATACGACATTAGCGTTGTTGTATATTTTTCTTTTTATTTTTTTGCTTTATAAAATTATACAATAATATTTGTTATTGGCAAAATATTTGTAATTTTGTTAATAAATGTTGTTATATTAAATTTGTTAGAAACTTATAAATTATTTAGTTATGAAAAAAATAAGTATAATTTTAATTTTTGTAATTTTCGCCCTGTCAGGTTACGGACAAAGACGAATGGTAGTAAGTGCCTGGAATTTTTTAAGAGACGGTTTTTTAAAAGATGCAAAAGAAGCTATTGATAAAGCCGCAGAACATCCCGAAACAAAAGATAGTTACAGAACTTTCAGATACAAAGCTTATATTTATCACGAGTTGGCAATTACTGAAGAACCTCAGTATAAAGATATATGTGATCATACTTGTCTTGATATTGCCTTCGAAAATTATCTGGAAGCAATTAAAAGAAATTTTGTTGACCCGAAATTTCATACAATAAAGTTTGAGGATGAACTTGATTTTATGAAATATTTGAATGCAATTCAAGATCAAAATACCAGATACGAAGATACCGAGTTGCTGATGGATATTGTTATGAACAGATTTCCGGCTCTTGCAAATGCCATAATAAACAGGGGTCTTGATAATTTTCAGGAAAAACTGGATTTTGAAGCAGCTTTAAATGACTTTGAACAAGCATTGCTGATAACAACATTATCATTTAAAGTTGATACTCAATTAATTTATTTTGCATCATTAGCGGCATTCCGGTCCGAAGATTTTGAAAAAGCAGTAGATTATAATAAAACTCTTATAGAAATGGACTTTGGAACAACTGATGAAGAAAAAGTAAGCATTTATCAAACCCTGGTAAAAACTTATGAACTAAATGAAGATTATGAAAAAATGCTCGAAACTCTTGAAAAAGGAATTAAAAAGTTTCCTGAACAAAGTTATCCTCTTATAATCGAAACATTTAATTATTATGTAAATTCAAATCAAAACGAAGAAGCATATAAATATATATCAATGGCAATAGAAAAAAATCCTGATGATGCACAATTTTATGTAATAAAAGGTGCACTGCTTGAAGATATGGACAGGAGGGATGATGCTCAACAAGAGTATCTGAATGCAGTTAAAATAGATGTAAATAATTTTGATGCAAATTTTAATCTCGGTGCATATTATTATAATACGGCAGTTGATACAATTCAATGGGCTGATGAAAATATAAAAATTACCGATTTCGCCGCTCACGACGAAATTAGTAAAATTGCAAATAAATATTTTAATAAAGCTTTACCATATTTAGAAAAATCATTGGAAATTGACCCTGATAACATAAATGTATTAAATACGCTAAGAATTGTGTATTACAGATTAGAAAATATGGAAGAGTATGAGAAAGTACAGGAAAGAATTAATGAATTAACTGAGTAGGGATAATCAATAAAGTTTAAATAGTGTCTAGTCCATAATGTCCGCTAACTGCGTTATGCTCACCTTTCGCATCAGTCATCCCGAAGTAGCTTTTGTAAAGTTTTTAAATTTAAAAACCAACAAAAAGCACGGTCGGGACTCCTGATACTCAATGTTCGCAAGCCTTGTTATCGAACATTCTGAACTAGACACTGACTGTATTGACAGACACTAAATAGGGTGTAATATATATTTAATATTTACATACTCTATTTTACATAATATAAATTATAGGCTTTTTATTTATATTTTAAATTAAGGTTATTTAATTGATATTCAGGGTTTTTCTGTTAAAAAACAAAGTTCTGTGCTCTTAAATATAAAACTTCCATGCACAAAACACATCTTCTCCATGTTCATCAGGCGGACAAGTTACACATTCAGTTTTAATTCTTTTGTCAATAGTTTCGGCAAAACTTCTGTATTCAACAATTCCTGCGGATTTACACGGATAATCTTCCAGTCCTTTTCGTTTACGTGCAGATTGTACTCTGCAATCAAGAATTCTGAAAACAAAACTATTTTCTGTTTCTTCTGCAATTTCTTGTTTATTTATAAAAGCATACAAACGATATTTTAATGCTTTTTTAAGACCTTCCAGTCCGGGATTTTTGGGTAAATTCAGGTATTTTGATACAGACCATGCTTCAAAAGGCGAAAAATGAGCCCAGCTGGAGTCGTTACAACGTTTTGCGTCAAACATACCGTACATATTTTCTATTGTTAAAAACCATACTCCGTCGTTTGCAAGCCAATTTATTGATAAGTTTTCTCTCAGAGCATCTAATTTATCATCAGACATATCGAGTAATGGTTTCGGTATATTATCATTATCAGATAATTCAAACTCAAGAACTTTTGATAATCTTTTCATTTGTATATCATAGCTCATTTTATATGCATTTTCCAATGCTTCAAGAGCTTTTTCCTTACCAAACTGATGCTGTACTTCCGAAAACCATATAGCGTGATGCATCATTATTCTGTGAAAAAAATCAATTATCAGCTTGGCTTTTGCCGTTTTATTTTGATTATTGTCCATAAATTATAAGTCTGTAAGTTATTTATATTCAATCACTTCTGTCTTTTCGTTAAGGACTTTATATGCATTTTCGGCTAAGCCTTCCATTTCTCTTTCGCCGGGATAAATTCTGACCGGAGCAATAAAACCTACTCTTTCGGTTACATCTTCCATAATAATATTACTGTATGCCATACCGCCTGTAATTAAGATTCCGTCAACTTTTCCTTTAAATACGGTTGCAAGGGCACCAATTTCTTTTGCCAATTGATATGCAATAACTTTATAAATAAATTTTGCTTCTTCATCTCCTTTTTCTATTCTTTTTTCCACTTCAATTGCATCGCTTGTACCCAAATATCCTTTTAATCCTCCGTTCAGGTATGTTTTTTTCATCATTTCGTCTTCGGTATATTTTCCCGAAAAGCATAATTCGATAAGTTGTCCGGCAGGAACATTTCCCGAACGTGCAGGCGACATAGATCCGTCTCCGTTTAATCCGTTATTTACATCAATGATTTTTCCTTTATAATGTGCACCTACGGATATTCCCGAACCAAGATGAGCCACTATAATATTGCAATCTTCATAATCTTTTCCTATAATTGAGGCATAATTTTTTGCTACTGTACGCTGACTAAGTGTATGCATTATGCTTTTTCGCTTAATTTCGGGCATACCCGAAATTTTTGCTATTGGTTCCATTTCGTCTGTACAAGCCGGGTCAACGGTAATTGCTTTTATGTTATTTTCACTCATTTTTGCCAGATCATAAGCTATAAGTGCACCCAGATTAGACTCATGTTCTGCCATTGGTTTATGCAAATCTTTTATCATAGCTTCATTTACCGAATAAATTCCGCCGTTTATGGGTTTAAGCACTCCTCCCCTGCAAACAATTATTCCTATGTCTTTTAAATCAATATGAGCTCTTTTTAATTCATTTAACACAGATTTTTTTCTTAATTCAAACTGTCCTATTACATTTGAACAAGAATTCAATTCCTCGTCAGTATGCCTGATATTAACCAGCAAAACCTGCTCCCTGTTTGAGTGTACCGAAACTTTTGTTGTTCTTGATACGGTCTTTAAACTAAGAATTTGCTTTATCATTACATATTATTTAAGTATTAT
>SLSH01000364.1 GCA_007130555.1 Bacteroidales bacterium | reverse complement strand
TCTTGCAATATATACGGACAAAATGTCGAAATAAATATCAGCGGTATCAAAAATAACAAAGGTGTAATAAAATTGGCAGTATTTACCAACCAGCAAGAATTTGATAAAGAAAGTCCCGTAACGGGAAGAGCTTTTCCGAAAAGAAATGTAAGAAACGGGAAACTAAAAATTAATATGAAATTAAAGCCCGGTAATTACGCTATTGCATTATTAGACGATGAAAACGAAGACGGGCAAATGAATTATAATTTTTTAGGATTGCCTCTTGAAGGATTTGGATTTTCGAACTATTATACATCAGGAATGCGAAAACCAAAATACAGCGACTTTAATTTTGATGTTAAAAAAGGAAATAATAAAGTCGAAATTAAAATAAGATATGTGCTGTAAATAAAGAAAAAATAATCGGAATATAATTTTCTAAAGTTTTGCACTTATCTTTATTGTCATATATGTGTGTTTACAAACCGATTACAATAATTAACAATAATTTTATTTAACTTTCGCATTTAATAATTTTTTAAAAAAAAATATATCATCTATAAAACATAAAATATTAACGGTTTTTGTTATTATTATTCTATATGCTTAAAAAATAATTAAACTGTTCCGACATGACATATTTACTTTAAAGCAAGTTACTTATAAATATATGCTATTTTATAAGACCCTGTAGCGAGAGGCGGGCTTGAACCGCCGACCTCAGGATTATGAATCCTGCGCTCTAACCAGCTGAGCTACCTCGCCATAATTTATCCTTATCCGGTAAAAAATAAGAATGCAAAAATAATTATTGTAATTTAATTTGCAAATTAAAAAACTAATTTTTATCTTGCATAAAATTTAGTTTTTTAAATATTTACGATAAATATCATAATTGCAAATTAAATATCTTATATAATGGAAAAAATTGAATTGGAATATATTTTAAAAGTATCTCCCAAATTACTTTATAACAGAATCAGTTCTCCTAGCGGATTGTCCGAATGGTTTGCCGATGATGTTTTATTTAAAGATAATATATATACATTTGTCTGGAACGGTTCCGAAGAAAAAGCAGAATTGCTCTCAAAAAAATCTCTGGTTTATATTCGTTTCAGATGGTTAGAACATGATGACGATGATACTTATTTTGAATTTAAAATAGAAACACACGAATTGTCAAATGATATAACATTATTCGTTACGGATTTTGTTGAAGAAAACGAAAAAGAAGAATCAATAATCCTTTGGGAAACACAAGTAAATAATCTTAAAACTGCTTTAGGAATATAATACGTTTTTTGATTCAGGAATATAATGCCGTTAGATTTTTATTACTATTTTTGTCTGTTGTTTATTATAAAAATTAAATGATAAAAAAACTACACGGATATATTATTAAATCTTTTATAGGTCCATGGCTGGCTTCTTTTTTCATCGGTGTGTTTTTATTATTAATGCAGTTTTTGTGGAAATATATCGACGACCTTGTTGGTAAAGGCTTAGAATGGCATATTATTGCCGAACTTCTTTTTTATGCATCACTTACTCTTGTGCCGCTAGCACTTCCTGTATCAATTTTACTGGCAACAATTATGACTTACGGAGGACTGGGAGAAAAATATGAACTGTTTGCCATGAAATCCGGAGGAGTATCTTTAATAAGAATTATATATCCGCTGTTTATTTTAAATCTGTTTATAAGTCTCGGAGCATTTTATTTTTCAAATAATCTTTTGCCTTATACGAATTTAAAAATGCGTACCCTATTATACAGCATTCAGCAACAAAGACCTGAAGTTAACCTGCAAAGCGGAATTTTCACAGAGCCTGTAGATGATTTTGTTATTAAAGTTGACCGTAAATTAAGAAGAGACAATGCTTTGGAAAGCGTAATAATTTATGACCACAGGAATAAGTCGGGAAATACCAATGTTACAACATCAAATTACGGAAATCTTAAAACTTCTGCTGATGAAAAAATATTAATTTTCGACCTTTATGACGGCTATAGATACGAAGAATTAGAATCGCGAAAAACATCCGAGAAAAAAACAAGGACTTATCCGCATCAAAAATCATTTTTTAAACAAAAAACCGTTTTTATTGAATTAGACGGATTAGGATTAGACAGAAGCGATGAAGAATTATTTAAAAGCGGGTTCGAAATGCTTAACAACAAACAATTAATACTTGCGACAGACTCTCTGCATGAAAAATTACGTAATCGGGAAAGTAGTATTTCAAATAATATTGTTGAATATAATTTATTTAAAGCTAAAGACATATCTAGTAAGGAAAATAAAACTGAATATTCCGAAGAAAAGAATATTATTAATGAAAATGATTCAGTAATAGAAAAAAAATCAATAACTTATATTAATATTGACAGTTTATACAATACGCTTAATGAAAGTCAAAAAAACAAAGTCATTGATTTTGCTCTGAATTACGGAAGATCTGCAAGCACGTATATAGGAGCAGTTAAAGATGAAATAACAGGTTATAAAAGATGGATAGCAAGACATGACATTGAATATCACCGGAAATATGTAGTAGCAGTTGCGTGTATCCTGTTTTTTCTTCTCGGAGCCCCTCTGGGTGCAATAATAAGAAAAGGAGGGTTTGGAATACCCGTAATTGTATCTGTATTTATTTTCCTGTTTTATTACATTATTTCAATTACATTCGAAAAAATGGTGCGAGAGTTAGTGATTACTCCCGAAACAGGTATGTGGGCAAGCTCCTTAATTTTACTGCCTGTTACTATTTATATTTTAAACAAAGCAACAAAAGATTCGATAAGTTTAAGTCCGCAATTCTATCAAACAATTATTAATAAATTTAAAAGAAGTGAAGACAAGCCAATATTACAATGAAAAATTTATTGTATATAATTATATCTATTGTTTTTAAAAAATATTATTTTTGCAATAATTTTAATAGAGTAAATTCAAATTATTAATAAACTAAAGAAAGGATATTTAATTATGAGAACTATATCAATTTTAATGGTGGTCGGTTTTTCTGTTTTAATGTGGTCGTGCGGTGGTACAAATGGTTCGGATAAAAGTACGGATACTGCTGAAGAATTTAAAATTCAGGAAAAAGATAATTATGAACCCGGTGAATATGCTGCCCAGCAGGTTTTACTTGCTTATGTTACAAAAGATGTGGAACTGTTAAAAGAATACGCAAGCAGTTTAATGAGAATGGCTTTGGATGATGATGCAATGGACAGACCTGATTTTATTGAACAACTTAACAGTTGGGACGGAGCAATAAAGGAAATCAGATATAAATCCGATATAATAACTTTTGAGGAAGTATATTATGCTTACGGATATTATGAAAAAGATAAAAAAGATGCGGATAAAATTTATGTGGTGGTATTGGAAAGCAAAGATAAGTTAAATTGGGTAATCACAGTGAATCCGTTAAGAAGTATGAGCAAATCTGATTTTGAAGAAAAAAGCATTACAATATTTGAATAGTTTTGTAAAAATATCTGCAAAATATTTTTTTATACATATTCTCAATAAATTTTACTTAAAATCCCGCCCATTAGCCCTTACTTTAAAGTAAGGAGTTAATGTGGTATTTGGTAGTCTGGTATCTTTGTATTATTTTTGACGCAAGATTTTACGGGATATTATTTAAAATATGAAAATTCTTTTTTTAACAAATAAAATGCCTTATCCTCCCAAAGACGGAGGTTCCATAGCAACATTATCGCTTGCTGAATCATTAAAAGAACTCGGACATGATATCGGTATTTTATCAATGAACACATCAAAACATTATATTAATTCTGTCGAAATACCCGAAAAAATAAATAATAATTTGGATATCAGCATTGTTGACATAAATACTAATATAAATATTATTAAAGCCCTTCAAAATTTCTTTTTCTCAAAACTACCATACAATGCCGAAAGATTTATTTCTAAAAAATATGCAAATAAACTGAAAGAAATACTTAAAAAAAAGAATTATGATATCGTACATCTGGAAGGATTGTATTTATGTCCGTATATTGATATAATTAAAAAGTTTCCCGGCACCAAAATATCTTTGCGTTCTCATAATATTGAGCATGAGATATGGCACCGGACTGCTCTGAACGAAAAAAATCCCATAAAAAGTCTATATCTGAAAATTCTTGCTAAAAGGATAAAAAATTTAAAGATAAAATACCTGAATGATTATGATTTTTTAATTCCGATAACTGACAGAGATGCCAGAAGATACAATTATTTCGGAAACAGAAAACCGCATATTGTCATTCAAACAGGAATTGATATGACTAACTGCAAAACTGAGCCCAACAAATCCGAATATCCGGGGATCTTTAGCATAGGCGCATTAGACTGGATGCCAAATCAGGAAGGATTATTATGGTTTCTCGATAATGTATGGGAAAACTTTTCAAAAAAATATCCCGATATAAAATTCTATATTGCAGGCAGAAATGCTCCTAAAAGTCTTGAAAAAAACTTTGCTAGAAGAAAAAATGTAATATTTGCCGGTGAAGTTGACGATGCAAAGGAATTTATAAACTCAAAATCGGTTATGATAGTTCCTTTACTGTCGGGAAGCGGAATGAGAATAAAAATCATAGAAGGAATGGCTCTCGGAAAACTTATTATAACTACATCAATAGGTACCGAAGGTATAGACACCGGACATAATAAAAACATAATTATTGCGGACACCCCCGAAAATTTCTTTAATGAAATTGAAAAACTGTTAACAAACAAAGAAGATTATTTTAAAATTACTAAAAATGCTGTTAAATTTGTGGCAGAAAATTATGACAACAAAATTATCGCCGGTAATCTTGTTAAGTTTTATGAAAAACATCTGTAAATGATTGTGTTGCAAATAATATTCTGGATATCCGTCTTTGTTGTACTTCACAGCTATGTAATTTATCCTTTATTAATTAAATTACTTTGTATTAATAAAAAACTACAATTTCCCGATAACGCTGATAATCCACATATTTCAATTATTATGTCTTTATATAACGAAGAAGCGGTAATTGAACAAAAATTATTAAGTATATTAAATTCAGATTATCCGAAAGATAAAATTCAGATAATTGTAGGCTCGGATAACAGTACCGACAAAACAAATGAAATCGTCGAAAAATATACAAACAATAAAGAAACCGAAATAATTTTTATTCCGTTCAATCAACGACAAGGCAAATCAAATGTAATAAATCAGCTAATTGAAAAAGCCAAAGGAGAAATACTTATTTTAACCGATGCAAATGTATTTTTTGCTCCTGATACCATATCCGAACTGGTAAAACCTTTTTCCGATAAAAAAATCGGATTGGTTGATTCTAACATGAAAAATACGGGATTAAAAAAAGAAGGAATCTCAATTCAGGAAAAAACATATATTTCACAAGAAGTAAAAATAAAACATTACGAAAGTATTTTATGGGGAACAATGATGGGTCCGTTCGGAGGATGCTTTGCTATCAGAAAAAAACTATACAGCCCGGTACCTTCAAATTTTCTTGTTGATGATTTTTATATCTGTATGAAAATTCTAAAAAAATCATATAAAGCGGTAAATAATCTCGATGCAGTTGTATATGAAGATGTATCAAATAATCTTGCAGATGAATTCAGAAGGAAGATACGCATCGCAACAGGAGATTTTCAAAATCTGAAAGAATTTATCGGATTGCTTATACCTCCCACAACAGGACTTGCATTTAGCTTTATTTCCCATAAAATTTTCAGATGGCTTGGTCCCGTTTTTATGATAACTGCATTAATTATGAGTTTTATTCTGACATTCGAAAGTAAACTGTATTTATTACTATTCGCAATTTATTGTTTTGTCTTATTTTTACCTGTTATAGATTATTTTTTAAAGAAAATTAAAATACATAATGTATTTTTACGTTTTATTACACACTTTTTATCAATGAACCTTGCGTTGTTGATAGGAATGTTTAAATTTTTTAAAGGAGTTAAAAGCAATGTTTGGAAACCTACAAAAAGAAATCAGTAAGTTAAATACTATTGAGGAAGCTATTGAAGATATCAGAAACGGCAAAGTTGTTATTGTTGTTGATGATGATGACAGAGAAAACGAAGGCGACTTTGTTGTTGCAGCCGAAAAAATAACGCCCGAAATTGTGAATTTTATGGCAAAACACGGCAGAGGATTAATTTGTGCTCCGCTTGCAGAATCAATATGTGAAAGGTTAAATCTCGAATTGATGGTAGGCAAAAATACCGCCCTGCACGAAACGCCTTTTACCGTATCGGTAGATCTAAACGGACACGGTTGTACAACAGGAATTTCGGCTGGAGACAGAGCTAAAACAATAAAAGC
>SLSH01000377.1 GCA_007130555.1 Bacteroidales bacterium | reverse complement strand
TCCACTTTTGAAGCGTTTGAAACTTTTTTGTTTGTCCCAAATAAAGTTACCAAAAAAGGTGCACATATACGCGATGCAATTGATATGAAACGGACAATGTCTATTGTTCTGATTGCTCTTATGCCCGCATTGTTTTTTGCGATTTGGAATACAGGATACCAGCATTTTCTAGCAACAGGACAAGAAACAGAGTTTTGGAATGTAATTACTTACGGACTACAAAAAATTCTTCCGATTATTATTGTTGTTTATGCTGTAGGATTGGGAATTGAATTTGCATTTGCACAATTTCGTAAACATGAAGTTAATGAAGGTTTTTTAGTAACCGGTATGTTAATCCCTCTTATTGTACCTGCCGATATTCCTTTATGGATGCTTGCACTTGCAACAGCTTTCTCCGTCATTATCGGCAAAGAAGTTTTTGGAGGCACAGGAATGAATATTTTAAATCCTGCTTTAACTGCAAGAGCATTTCTGTTTTTTGCATATCCGTCATGGATGTCGGGAGATTATGTTTATGTTAGCGGTTTGGTTAAAGGAGAAGGAGTAATAGATTCGTTTAGTGGTGCAACTCCTTTGGCTCAAGCTATTGAAGGCAGCAAAAATTTAGTGAATGGACTAGGAGAATCTATTTCCAGTTTAGACATTTTTATCGGTTTTTATTCCGGGATACCGGGCGAAACTTCTACAATTGCAATACTACTTGGTGCTATCATACTGCTTATAACAGGGGTAGGTTCATGGAGAATAATGTTATCCACACTTATTGGAGGGATAGTAATGGCAGGAATTTTTAATATATTTGCAGTGAACCCTTTTATGGAAATACCATGGTATGACCATCTTATGCTTGGCGGATTTGCTTTCGGACTTGTATTTATGGCAACAGATCCCGTTACTGCCGCTCAAACAAATAAAGGAAAATATATTTACGGATTTTTAATAGGATTTCTTGCTATACTTATCAGAGTATTAAATCCTGCATATCCCGAAGGTATGATGCTGGCAATACTTCTGATGAACGTATTTGCACCACTTATAGACCATTACGTTGTGCAGGCAAATATTAAAATGAGAATGAAAAGAATTAAAACGGCTAATAAAATATAATCATGGACAAAAACAGTAATACATATACATTTATATTTTCAATTATTATGGTTGTTGTTGTTGCAAGCATTTTGTCAATTATTGCAGTAAAATTACAACCAAGACAGGAGCAAAACATCAGAATAGAAAAAAAGAGAAATATCTTGTCTTCAATAAATATTGAGTCAACTGCCAAAAACGTAGAAGAAATATTTGATAAATATATTATTGAAACTTATGCTGTTGATATTAATGGAAAAATTATTGATAATATTGATGCATTTGAAATTGAATTACGAGATGAAATCAGAAAAGATGAAAAAGAAATGATTTTACCTGTTTTTCGTGCAAAATTATCCGATAATTCCATTAAGTACATTTTTGCATTACACGGCAGAGGTCTGTGGGGACCGCTTTGGGGATATATTGCATTAAATGATGATATGAATACCGTTTTTGGTGCATATTTTTCTCATCAGGCAGAAACACCGGGCTTAGGTGCCGAAATTGATACTCCCGGATTTCAAAAACAATTTACTGGAAAAAAAATATTTGATAAAAATAATGATTTTGTGTCAATTAATATTGTAAAAGGAGGTATCAGAAATGAATACCACGAAGTTGATGCCATATCAGGCGGAACAATAACCGGCAACGGATTAAGAGATATGATAAAGGATTGTTTAAGCTTGTATTTGGGGTATATTGAGGGGAAATGAGGTATAGGGAAATAAGGTATATGAGGGGATTTGATGAATAGAAATTTATTAAAAAATGTAGTAATGAATAGTAAATGCTTTTATAATAGAATAATAAAAAATTTAAGGGTTATGCCTCCCTTATCCCCTATACCCCTTATCCCCTATACCCTTCCTCATCCCTTTAAACCTCACAAAAATAATAACAGATTAAACTAAAAAAATATGTTTTCAAGAAAAAATTTAAACTTATTAGCAGACCCGATTAACAAAACCAACCCTATTACAGTACAAGTATTAGGTATTTGTTCGGCTTTGGCTGTTACAGTCAAGTTGCAACCTTCTGTTATACTTGCTGTTAGTGTTGTGTTTGTTCTGGCAGTTTCAAATGTAATTATTTCTCTGCTAAGAAATGGAATTCCGAAAAGAATAAGAATAATTGTACAACTTGTTGTTATATCAGCGTTGGTAATTATAGTAGATCTGGTTTTAAAAGCTTTTTTATTTGATGTAAGCAAACAGTTATCTATTTTTGTAGGTTTGATTATTACAAATTGTGCAATATTAGGAAGATTAGAAGCATTCGGACTTGCAAACAAACCATGGCCCAGCTTTTTGGATGGTGTCGGAAATGCGGCAGGTTACGGTATAATAATGATAATTGTCGGTTTTTTCAGAGAACTTTTAGGTAGTGGAACTTTATGGGATATTCCTGTTGTACCTCAGGCATTATACGACTTAGGTTATTCGGATAACGGATTGATGATTTTACCTCCGGCAGCATTATTCGTTGTCGGACTAATTATATGGGCTCAACGTAGTAAAAATAAGGAACTAATTGAAGATAAATAATATGGAAACTTTTTTTAATATATTTGTTAAAGCTGTTTTTGTCGAAAATATGGTATTTGCATATTTTCTCGGCATGTGTTCCTATCTTGCCGTTTCAAAAACCGTAAATACATCCTTCGGATTAGGATTAGCCGTAATTTTTGTATTAACAATTACATTACCGATTAATTATTTACTCGAAAATTTTATCTTAAAACCCGGAGCATTAGTTTGGATGTCTGATAACTACGCAGATGTAAACCTTGGATTTTTAAGATTTATTTTCTTTATAGCTGTAATTGCTTCTATGGTTCAATTAGTTGAAATGGTTGTGGAAAAATTTGCCCCTGCTTTATACTCATCATTAGGTATATTTTTACCACTGATAGCCGTTAACTGTGCTATTCTCGGAGGTTCTTTATTTATGGCTGAAAGAGAATATGCCAATATAGGAGAGGCAACTGTTTTCGGATTTGGCTCAGGTGTTGGGTTTTTTGTGGCTATTGTAGGTATTGCAGCAATAAGAGAAAAAATAAAATATTCAAATATCCCAAAACCTCTTAGAGGATTAGGAATTGCTTTTATTATTACAGGCTTGATGGGAATTGCTTTTATGGGCTTTATGGGAATTAATTTATAAAATAAATAAATCATGTTGATATTGGCTTCAGAAATAACAATAGTTTTGACAACTGTAATCGTTTTTGCTGTTGTAATAATTTTATTAGTTATATTATTATTATTTGCAAAAAAGAAACTTACACCACAAGGTAAAGCAAAATTATACATAAATGATAAAGAACCTATAGAAGTTGACCCCGGCGATACTTTGCTTACAAGCTTAAGTGAACTTAAAATTTTTATTCCTTCTGCCTGTGGTGGCGGAGGAACATGCGGAATGTGTAAATGTCGTGTTTTAGAAGGAGCCGGAAGTATTTTACCTACCGAAACAGGTTTTTTTACTAGAAAAGAACAACAGAATTACTGGAGAATTGCATGTCAGGTAAAAGTAAAAGAAGACATGAAAATTGAAATTCCCAAAGAAATTTTGAGTGTAAAAAAATGGGAGTGTGAAGTTGTAAGTAATAAAAACGTCGCTACTTTTATTAAAGAATTTGTTGTAAAACTTCCCGAAAGAGAAGACTTGATCTTTAAATCAGGAGACTATATTCAGATAGACGTTCCTAAAACCGAAGTTGATTACGGTAAAGATATTGAAATTGATAATGATTACAAAAAAGACTGGGACGATTTGGGATTGTGGGATTTAAAAATGAAAAATTATGAAGAAACATTCCGCGCATATTCTATGGCAAATTATCCTGCCGAAAAAAATACCATTAAATTAAATATCCGAATCGCCACACCACCGTGGGATTCTAAGAAAAAGCGTTTTATGAATGTAAATTCGGGAATCTGCTCTTCATATATCTTTTCTAAAAAACCGGGAGATAAAATTACAATTTCCGGTCCTTACGGAGAATTCCATATAAAAAATACCGACAGAGAAATGATGTTTATCGGTGGTGGAGCGGGCATGGCTCCAATGCGTTCGCATTTATTCCATTTATTTAAAACAGAAAAAACTCAAAGAAAAACTACGTTCTGGTATGGAGCACGTTCATTACGGGAAATGTTTTATGAAGATGAATTCAGAGAAATTGAAAAAGAATTTCCGAATTTTTCATTCCATATAGCTCTATCAGAACCCAAACCCGAGGACAACTGGACAGGAGAGGTAGGCTTTATACATCAGGTAATACTTGATAAATATCTATCAAAACTTGACGAACCCGAAGAAATAGAATACTACCTTTGCGGTCCTCCCCTTATGAACGATGCGGTATTAAAAATGCTTGACGACTTAGGCGTACCTGAAGAAATGATTGCATTTGATGATTTTGGAGGGTAAAATCTAATAATAATGAAAAATTGATGGTGGATTCGTTTATCTTTTAGCGGAGGTTTCGGGACGCAACTCCCTTCGGTCGTTGCTCCCCAGCCACCCTACTTTCTCGTATGCAAGGTGGCTGAGGGAAGCGACGATAGGAGCTTGTCTCGAAGCCCCCGCCTTGCAAGTCAGAGCTTCACTCAAAGTGAAGCTCTGACTTGCAAGGCGGGGGCTTAGGTTTTATTATGGCTTTGCTTTTCTTTTACGTAGGTGATGGCGGAGTAGAAATTACCGCATATTCGAGCGGAACCACAACCTCCGCATACCAGAGCAAAACCGAAACCACCAATTACAGACCACAAATTTTTATTAAATTTGGAGATTATAAATTATTTCTATATGATTAAAAGAGAATTAAAAAGTATGCTTACGTCAAGGATGTACACTAGCAAAGCCCTGATAGTTCTAGGTCCAAGACAAACAGGAAAAACAACCTTATTAACTGAAATATCTGAAAAAGAAGGAGTATTTTTATTCTTAAACTGTGATGACCCACATATAAGAGCAAGTCTTGAAAATATTTCAACAACAGCATTACAGCAGTTAATAGGTAATAACAAACTTGTTTTTATTGATGAAGCACAAAGGGTTAAAAATATTGGTATTAGCTTAAAACTTATAACTGATCAATTTAAAGATGTTCAATTACTTGTTAGTGGATCGTCTGCTTTAGAATTAGCTAATGAAATAAATGAACCTTTAACAGGTAGAAAATTTGAATACATTTTATATCCGATTAGTTATCAAGAGTTATTAAATCATACTAACTATATTAAAGCAATACAGCAATTAGAGCAAAGAATGATTTTCGGAATGTATCCCGAAATTATTAATAACCCCGGAAATGAAGTAGAACTGTTAAAACAAATTTCGGATAGTTATTTGTATAAAGATCTATTGTCCTATAAAGGAATAAGAAAACCCGATATTCTTAGAAAACTGCTGGTTGCACTTTCCTTACAAGTTGGAAGCGAAGTATCATACAACGAGTTATCAATAATACTGCAAGTTGATAAAAGTACTATTTCATCGTATATAGATTTACTTGAAAAAGCTTTTGTAATATTTAAGCTTCAACCTTTAAGCAGAAATTCAAGAAACGAAATTAGTAAAAGCAAAAAAATATATTTTTATGATAACGGGATTAGAAATATTCTGATAAACAATACAAATAGGCTTGAATACCGAAATGATACAGGTGCACTATGGGAAAACTTTTTAATTAGTGAAAGAATGAAGTTTAATCAGTATAATTTGCATTATTGTAATAATTATTTTTGGAGAACTCATCAACAAAAAGAAATTGACTATATAGAAGAGTATGATGGAAAACTATTTGCATACAAATTCAAATGGAAAGCAAAGAAAAGCCCCAAATTACCGGCAGATTTTTACAAAAATTATAAAAACACATCTTTTTCAATAATTACCAAAGATAATTTTCTTGAATTCCTCCAAAATAAATAAAATTCGGGGATTATATTCTCCAAAATATATATAAATTTGGGGAATAGGGAAATAATTTATTTTAGAAATAAAAAAAATCCGGATAATTTTTACTTTCAAAATATAAAATTTCCGAAATAATGATTTAATCTTTACTAATTAGCTAATTAATCCGCAACCTCAATCCCGTCATAAAGTGAATGCCGGGCATCGGAAAACCATGAACAATTTCGTATTGCCGGTTTAACATATTTTTGCCCGATACAAAAATATCAATAAATGGAAATGGACTGTAAGAAATATTTGAATTCAGCATTATATATTCCTGAACCATATTTGCATTAGAATCATGAGAATC
>SLSH01000122.1 GCA_007130555.1 Bacteroidales bacterium | reverse complement strand
CTTCAGGAAGGATATGAATTTTATGTACAAACTGATTGTGGAATAGAAGGAGATAGCGAATGGGCAGGACCTAAATCTATTAATCAACCTCCTGATTTAAGTTTTGATTCCGAAGATAATACTGTTTGTGGAGGCATTAGTTGCGAATATTCCGGACCTTCAATACTGATTAATGAGGTTATGATTGCTCCTGCAGATGGAGACGGATCTATATGGGGAGCTGCGGGTGGAGAAAGTCCTTCTGACAGACAGGGAGAATGGATAGAATTATTTAATCCCGATGAATGTAAGTGGATTGATATTTCTTGTTATTTACTTGGAAATGCTACACCCGATCCTTCTACATATCCGGGCGGATTTATTATTCCTGAGGGTACAATCGTTCCACCGCTGGGATTTGTCATTGTCAGAGGACAGTTGGCAGATCCTGTACCACCTGAACTATTACTTGAAAATGATGGTAATACAATTGAAATAGTTGTGGATGACCCCAATAGAATTTGTCTGGGAGACGGATATAGATTATGGTTCCGAAACGACGGCGGCTGGTTCGCATTTTTCGATAATAACGGAGTTCCGCAAGACGCTATATCATGGAATGCTAGTAATGGTATTGCATTTCAAGCTTGTAACCCCGGACCTGTAGGAAATTGCAATTATGACGGAGAACTTGGTAGTTATATGGATATTCCTGATGAGAGAAAAAATTATATTACTCATCTTAATCCACAAGCTACGTATGACCATTCTTTTCATAGATTTCCTGACGGAGGAGTATGGGACGAAAATCCTGTAGAAAATTTTACCTATGGTACATGGAATGATCCTAATAATATACCTGAAGTTGAAGTTTCATGTAACGGTAAAGCTATTGTTAATATTACCGGCGGAACACCTCCGTTTACTGTAATTTGGGATGACAGCAGAGCACAAACGACAGAAATAGCAGATGGTCTTTGTGCCGGAACATATTGCGTAACAGTAATAGATGCAAATTTACATGAAGTAACAGGATGTGTTGATGTCGGAGAAGAATTAGAATTACCCGGAGATTTGAATGCATGGACAACAACGCCCGATATATGTATAGGAGATGAAATAAATCTATTTTCAGATGTAAGTGATGGTTCGGCTCCTTATGAATTTGAATGGGAGGGACCGGCAGGCTCGGGATTTAACTCAACTCAACAAAATCCAAATATTGCAACTACTACGGTTAATCACGATGGAATATATACTGTTACGGTAACTGATGCAGATAATTGTACTGCAGAAGCAAGTGTTACTGTTAATGTAGAACCATGCGACTGTGACGAAATTCCTGACCCTGTAAATCCGCAAGATCAGGAAATATGTGAAGGTGATGCAATTCCTGCACTATCGGTTGATGACCCGGGAGCAGGGTACCAAATAAACTGGTATGAAGAATCAACAGGAGGAACAGCTTTAGTTCAAGGTTCAAATTCTTATACCCCAGATGTTACGGAAGCCGGAATTTATACGTATTATGCAGAAACAGAAGAAATCGGAACAGGTTGTTTAAGTAACAGAATTCCTGTTACACTTACAATTGTAGAAATGCCTGAATTAACTGTAACAAGTATTTATTGTGATGATGATTTGTTAACTTATACCGTTGAATTTACAAATACTATTGGAGATATAAGTACAACAGCAGGAACAATTGACGGTTCAAGCATTACAAATATTCCTATTGATACAAATATTACAATTACTTCCGATAATAACGGATGTACTGCTGATGTGTCTGTACCTTTTCCTGATTGTGAGTGTGGTTTTATTCCTGAACCCACAAATCCGCAAGATCAGGAAATATGTGAAGGTGATGCAATTCCTGCACTATCGGTTGATGACCCGGGAGCAGGATATCATATAAACTGGTATGAAGAATCCACCGGAGGAACAGCTCTGATTGAAGGCTCAAATTCTTATACCCCTGATGTTACGGAAGCGGGAATTTATACGTATTATGCCGAAACAGAAGAAATTGAAACAGAGTGTAAAAGTAGCAGAATTCCTGTATCTTTAACAATATATCCGTTGCCTGATGCAACCATAAATCCTGCCGGACCATTTTGTGTATATGATACAGCGGTTACTCTTTCTGCCGTAACTTCCGGCGGAACATGGTCAGGACAAAGTGTTAATGAAGTTACGGGAGTTTTTAACCCCTCGGATGCGGGAGTAGGAAATCATAATATTACTTATGAAGTAGTTGACGGAATTTGCTCTGATTCAGATGAAATTATTATTCAGGTAATAGATCAAGTGGAGATATTTATTAATCCTGTTGACCCGTTTTGCTATGTAGAAGGTTTAATGATTAATCTAACAGCAACACCCGAAGGTGGAACATGGTCGGGTACCGGAGTAAGTAACCAGGGAATATTAAATGTTACCGGAGCAGGAGTAGGGATTCACGAAATTACATATACAATATCAGGAGATTGCGGAGATACAGACACTATTTGGGTTACAATTTATCCTTCAAATATTGATGCAACAATGATAGTTACAAACCCTTCTTGTTACGGTTCTAACGATGCGTATATAAATCTTACCGTAACAGGAGGAACATCTCCTTATACTTTTCTACTGGAAGACAGAGAGTTTTCGGATATGGAGGATATTTCAGGATTAAGCGCAGGACAGTATAATATTACAATTATTGATGTAAATGGTTGTACCGCTGTTGTTACTGCGATGATTGCTGAAGGTATAGAAGACTGTATAAAAATCCCTAATGCGTTCACTCCTAACGGAGACGGAGTAAATGACACATGGATTATCGAAAATATAAATGCATTTCCTGACCATTATATTCAGGTTTTTAACAGATGGGGACAACTAGTTTATCTCGGAAGGCACGGCGATGCTCCATGGGACGGAACTTATAACGGCAAAGCTTTGCCGACGGCTCCTTATTTATATATTGTTAATCTTAACGTAGCAGAAGCAAAGAATGATGTATATATAGGAATAGTAACTATTATTTATTAAAAAAATAAAGAGTAAATAAGAAAACGGTAATCGGTAACATGATGAAATATGATATTGTAATAATAGGAAGCGGACTGGGAGGACTTTTATGCGGAGCAATTCTTAGTAAATATTCATATTCGGTTTGTGTATTGGAAAAGCATTCGGTTGTAGGAGGAAATCTTCAAACATTTTACAGAAAGGATTGCTGTTTTAATACAGGAATGCATTATATGGGATCTCTTGATAAAGAACAGATTTTATACAAAGTGTTTGATTATTTAGGTGTTATTGATAGAGTAGAATTCGAGAAAATTGATAGCGAATGTTCAGATAAAGTATTTATTGGAGATAAAGAATATTCAATAGCAAACGGTATTGAGAATTATAAAAAAAGATTAATAAGTTATTTTCCCGATGAAAAAAACCAAATAGAAAATTATTTGTCAAAACTGGACGAAATCTGGAACAAAACCCCGATATTAAATTTAAAAAAAATTAATTTTAATGATTATTCTCAAAATAATCATTTGGAAAATAGTTTAATTGAAGTTATTGACAGCATTACAAATAATCAGGAATTAAAAAGTGTTTTGTTATCAAATAACGGATTGTATGCAGGTAATCCAAATAAAACACCTTTTTATATTCATGCTTTAATAAAAAAATCTTTTACTCAAAGTTCATATAGGATTAAAGGAGGTAGTGATTTATTAGCCAAAGCATTAAAAAAGATAATAGAAGAAAACAAAGGTAATGTTTTAGTTAATAAAGAAGTTATTAAAATAAATATTGACAAATTTAAAGCTGTTTCTGTTACCGTTTCTGATAATTCTACTATATATGCAGATTCGTTCATATCAAATATACATCCTTCACAAACAAATAAAATGATTGATGATGGAATTTTTAGAAAAGCTTATGTGAACAGAATTAAAAATCTCGAAAACTCTATTGGTTCGTTTGTACTGTATATAGTATTAAAGAAAAAAAGTTACAGACATATAAGTTCAAATATTTTTTTCTCTAAATCAAAAGATATTTGGGCGGCAGTTTATAAAGATAATGATGAATGGCCCAAAGCTTATATGTTATATACAAATCAAGATAAGAACAATCAGGAATATGCCGAGAGTGCTACAATTATTACATTTATGAAATTTGAGGAAGTTGAAAAATGGAGAAATACTTCTGTAGGTAAAAGAGGTAATGATTATTTGGAATTTAAGAAAAATAAAAGTCAAAAATTGTTAGATACTGTTTATCTCAAATTTCCGGATTTTAAAAATTGCATAGATACTGTTTATTCGTCATCTCCTCTTACTTATCGTGATTATACGGGAATACCACAGGGCTCGATGTACGGAATAATTAAGGATTATAATAATCCCTTAAATTCGCACCTTTCTACATTTACCAGGATTAAAAATTTGAATTTAACCGGACAGAATATTGGAGTTCACGGAATACTGGGTGTTACAATGAATGCTATCTTATCATGTTCAAGTGTTATTGATATTAATGAGTTATTGGAAAATATAAAAAACAAATAAATGAAAAAACGTATTAAATATATATTATTGTTTTTTGCTGCAGGATTATTATTTCTAATTATTTTTTTCGTGTTATCAATAAGAATTACCCCTCCGGAAGTTGATAACAGATTTGACGCAAATATTAAAAAACAAACAGTATCAGCAAACACATATATTTTTGAGGATAGATAATTGAAAAAAAATCAATACGGTTTATGGGAAATGTATATTACGGGGGAAGATTTTGAATTAGGTTATAAAAAAGGAATTTTGGCAGATTCTTTAATCAGACTGCAGGAAGAAATTTTTATAAAGAGTATTAGAGAGTTTGTCCCCTCAAATTTCTATCTTAATATATTAAAATACTTTGTTTCATGGTTTAATCGTAATATAGATAAACATGTGCCCGAAGAATATTTAAAAGAAATTTACGGGGTTTCGCTTTTTGCTTGCGATGAATTTAATTTTGTGGGACCTCCATACCAACGTATGTTAAATTATCATGCCGCACACGATATAGGACACGCACTGCAAAATATGAATCTGGTTGCTTGTACGGCTTTTAAAGTAAAGGGAGATAGATCTAAAGACAGTACAATGATCATAGGACGAAATATGGACTTTTCTTCGGGAGATGATTTTGCTGAAAATAAAATTATTGCATTTTATAAACCAAAACTTGGAAATAATTTTTGTTTTATTACATGGGCAGGAATGATAGGTGTTATATCGGGAATGAATGATAAAGGATTAGTAATAACACTTAATGCAGCAAAGTCGGAAATTCCAACTTCTGCTAAAACTCCTGTATCTATTCTGGCACGAAAAGTATTGCAATATGCATCCGATATCAGTGAAGCTTATGAAATTATTGCAAATACGGAAGTGTTTGTGTCTGAATTATTTCTTGTCGGGTCTGCAGTTGATAACAAAACTGTGATTATTGAAAAATCATTAGAAAAAACAGGGGTGTATGAAACTTCTTACAATTCATTAATTGCAACCAATCATTATCAAAGTGATGAACTTAAAAATTCCGAATTAAATATTGAGAGTATCAACGAAGGTTCTTCGCTTTACAGATGGAAAAGAGTAGATGAGTTACTTAATAAAAAAGAAAAACATGATGTGGAATCATTTGCCGCTATGCTTCGCAATCAAAAAGGATTAAACGATAAAGATATAGGAATGGGCAACGAAAAAGCTATAAATCAGCTTATAGCTCATCATTCCGTTATTTTTAAACCCGAAAAATTAAAAATATGGGTGGCAGTTAATCCGTATCAATTAGGTAAATATTTATGTTATGATTTAAATGAGATTTTTTATGATGATATTGATATAAAAAATGATGTTTTTGTGGATTCGCTTACAATTCATGAGGACAGTTTTTTATATGACAAAGAATATCAAAATTTTATCAAATACAAAGAAATGACGGATAATTTTAAATATCTGTATTCTGAAAAGAAAGCAAATATAATTACGCAAAAAGAAATTGAATATTATAAACAACTTAATCCGGATTTTTATTACACATATTATATGGCAGGAGAGTATTATCGTTTAAATGAAGATTATGATAAAGCCAAGAAATATTATAAAATATCTTTGTTAAAAAAAATTCCGCGTTTAGTTGATAAACAATTAGTAGAATCAAAACTTGAAAAAGTAATTAAATGAACGGAATTAAATCTATAACATTAAGACATAGGGTTCCGCTATCAATGTTTTTGATTTTTTTATCTATCGGAGTTGTTATAGGATATATAAAAGCATAAATAATAAAATGTGTATTGTTTGTGAAAGATGTGTTGCTGATTGTGATGTAAATGTTTTAAAATTAACAAATAAGATGATTAAATAATGATTAAATATTT
>SLSH01000066.1 GCA_007130555.1 Bacteroidales bacterium | reverse complement strand
CCGCGTATTTTTATGAATGTTCACAGCGGTGGTGTGTATGATGTGATAGTGCCAAGAATTAAAGCTATGCCTTCTGTATTATTTAAAACTGATTTTCATGGTTTAAATCAGTTGGATGTTAATTATAAACTTAAATTATATTCAGGCAAAGAAATACGTTCGGTATATATAAGATATTCAAACGAAGTATGGATAGGATTATCATATAAACAAACACTTGACCGTTGGAATATTGCTCCGTTATCTTTCTCTCCTTCTTTCGGATTTGCAGTAGGTTCAATTACTTTCGGATATTTGTACGACATAGGATTAACATCTTTGCAATTTTATCATTTAGGTTCTCATCAATTATCAATTGGATTAAGATATTTCCCTGACAAATATGTAAATTGGGAAAAACATCATATACCTAGATTTATAGATGATTTTTAAAAATATAAATATTTGAAATTATGAAAGTTAAGAAATATATAATATTTATTTTGTTTTTGATAATTTATTCAAATTTTGCTGTTGCTCAGGAAGATTGCAGTAATTTAATAGATTTAGCATGGGTCAGAACTGCCGGAGGCAATATAGACGATAAAGCTATGGATGTAGCAGTAGATACTGCCGGTAATATTTTTGTTACAGGATTTTTTCAGGGACAACTTCATTTCTTGGGAAATCAGGTTCCCAGCAATGGAGAAAAAGATCTTTTTATTGTTAAATTAGACCCGAACGGAAACTTGTTATGGCTAAGAACAGGAGGAGGGAAACAAGATGTATCAGGAACAGGCATAGACGTTGATACCGAAGGTAATGTATATGTAACGGGAACTTTCGAAGGCGATGTAGAATTTCAGGGAAATCAAGCTTCTTCAATAGGAGGCTCTGATATATTTTTACTTAAATATGATTCGGACGGTAATTATATCTGGGGAAATTTTTTCGGAGGATTTTTAAATAATATTTCAGGAGGAGTGGCAATTGACCATAATGAGA
The DNA here is from genome assembly GCA_007130555.1 of Bacteroidales bacterium. Classification (GTDB taxonomy): domain Bacteria; phylum Bacteroidota; class Bacteroidia; order Bacteroidales; family ML635J-15; genus SLSH01. The sequence continues at coordinate 5,431 of SLSH01000066.1, read as the reverse complement.
ACCCTGTTATTATAGGTTCATATCGAGGTTCTATAAGTATAGATGAAAACGTTATAAGCAGTAATGGAAATAATGATTATTTTATTGCAAAGTTCAGTCCTAATGGAAATTTACAATGGGTAACCACTCATGGAGGTACTCATAATGTTTTTGGCAGAAGAATAACTTGTAATGGAAGTAATATTTATGCTACAGGCGAATTTGGAGGAAATTTGAATATAGATGTTGATAACGTAAATGCTTCGGGAGACACAGATGTTTTTTTGGTTAAATATTTGACAGACGGCACTCCCGTATGGGTAAAATCGGTCGGATCTGTCGGAGACGCAGATGAGGCAGGGTCAGTTGCTACAGATATATTCGGAAATGTTTACGTCTGCTTGTATGCCAGTCAGCATACAGACTTTCAAAGCGGAAAAGTTCAAAAATTTTCTAAAGACGGTAATATATTGTTAGATTTTAATTTTGGCAATATGTCCACATATCCTAGAAGTATTATAGCTGACAATTCTCAGGATATATTTATAACAGGTAAATTCGCGGGAGTAGTTGATTTTGGCGACGGAGCAGTATCTGCAGTTGGAACAACAGATTTTTTCTTTACACAATTTACAAACGGAGACCAGTTAGCTTATAAATATGTGGCAGGTAGTTCAAATGAAGACGGTGGGTATAGCATAACATCCGATAATGAAAATAATATTATAATCGCAGGATTTTGCAGTAATTTAATTAATTTTGGAGGAACCCCTTACATTTCACGAGGATTAAAAGATATATTAATAGTTAAATTTGATAAATATTTTAGTTTTGAAGATATATTTATTTACAGCATTGATTGTGCCCCCGATAATATGTGTGTGGAAGTTGAAGCAACAGGCGGGGAACCTGATTATACATATTCCTGGTCAGGCGGGCAAAACGATTCAATTATATGCGGAATTAGTGTAGGTGATTATTCTGTAACTATTTATGATTCAGACAATTGCTACATAGAAGCTGAGGTGAATGTAGAAGCACCCGAAACTCCTGTCGTATATTTACCACCTTCAATTGAAAAGTGTCCGCATGATATTTATATTCTTGATGCAGGTTCAGAATTTCTTTATTATTACTGGAGTACGTTAGAACAAAATCAAACTATTGGAGTTTATAGTGCGGGAACATACTCCGTTACAGTAGTAGATCATAATGAATGTACAGGCTCTGCCAGTACTAATGTTACTTTAATTCCAAGTCCGAATGTTTTGGATGATGAAACATATATATGTCCCGGAGAAGAAATTACATTAAGTTTATCGGGTTTCGAAGAGTATTTATGGTCAGATAGTTCTACAAACTCCAATTTTACAACATTCGAAGAAGGTACATACTGGGTAAGGTTTTATGATGGTGAATGTTATTTTTATGATACTATTACAATAATTTTATATCCCGAACCAAGCGTTGATCTTGGAGGAAATGTTCAAATATGTTATGGCGATTCTGTTGTTTTTGATGCAGGACCGGGATTTGAATCATATCTTTGGAATGATAATTCCGACGACCAAACTTTAACGGTTTATGAATCGGGAAATATTTCTGTTACGGTTACTGATATTAATTCATGTGAAGCTACCGACAGAGTAAATGTTAATGTAGTTATCCCTCCTCAGGTAAATTTAATGCCGAGAGATACTATATGTACGGATGACCCGGTAACTTTATATCCCGGCGATACCGAAGAAGGTAATACTTATCTTTGGTCAGACGGCAGTACCGCCGACACCTTACTGGTTGATACAGTTGGGCAATACTGGGTTCATGTTACCGATACCGCAGGATGTGTAACGGCAGATACGGTTTATTTGGCTATTTTTTCTAATATTTACATTGATATTGGATATAATATAGAGTTTTGTGAAGGAGATTCCGCTGTTATAACGGTGCAGGGAGACTTTGTAGAATATATATGGAGTAACGGAGATACAGGTCCATCTACTACTGTCTATCATACAGATACAATTTCAGTATTTGTTATAGCCGAGAATTCCTGTACTGCTACCGATACGGTATTTGTTTACGAAAACCTTATTCCCGACCCTTATCTGGGAAGTGATACCGTATTATGTGAAGGTCATCAGTTTTTATTATCCCCCGAACATTCGTATGCAGAATACATTTGGCAGGATGGAAGCAGAACTGATACATATCTGGTTACACAATTCGGACTATACTCACTCACAGTAACCGATGATGTTGGTTGCACAAAATCTGCTGAAATATATATTGGATATGCCGAAGGTCCTATTGTTCAATCAGTAATTACGGGCATAGGAACAGTAGAGCTAATAGTTGGGGGAGGAGAACCCCCTTATTTATATACTCATAACAATATGTCGCAATGGCAAAGTTCTAATTATTTTGAAAATCTATATGCAGAAAGTTATGTGTTTACAATTATAGATGAAAATCTTTGTTATACGGAAATAGAAATAGAAGTTGAAAGCATAATAGATATCCCGTCTTTTTTTACACCTAATGGAGACGGACATAATGATTTCTGGGAAATTGAAGGCATAGCTCTGTTTTTTCCGGATGCTGAGATAATAATTTATGATAGATTTGGTAAAAAAATCACCGAATTTACCGGAAGCAATTTAAGATGGGATGGAACATACGGAACAATCAGTGTCCCCTCCGACACTTACTGGTATGTTATTAAATTGGAACAGGGGACAGAGCCTATAACAGGTCCTGTTACTATTAAGAGATAAATTCTTCTTAAATCATAAATGTATAGCTTCGTTATGCGCGGCAGAGGCAGCTTCCATAATAGCTTCTGATAAACTGGGATGTGGATGTATTGATTTTATTAAATCCATCGCTTTTGCATTTAATTTTTTCGAAACAATTATTTCTGCAATCATTTCGGTTACATTATCCCCGATAAAATGTGCCCCCAAAAGTTTATCACTGTCAGCATCAAATATCAGTTTTATAAAACCGTCTTTGTTGCCCGAAGCAGCAGCTTTACCTGATGCAACAAAAGGAAATTTGCCGATTTTAATATTAATGCCTTTTTCTGTCGCCTGTTCTTCTGTCATACCTGCCGAAGCAATTTCGGGAACCGAATATACGCAAGTAGGAATATTCCCGTAATCAATAGGTTCGGGATTTAATCCTGCGATTTTTTCAACACAACAAATTGCTTCGGCTGATGCAACATGAGCCAAAGCATATCCGGGAACAATATCCCCGATGGCATAAATGCCTTTTATATTTGTCTGATAATATTTATCAACTTTTATTTTACCGTTCTCCAACTCAATGCCAATTTCTTCTAATCCGATGTTCTCAATATTAGGAACAACTCCTACGGCAGATAAAACCAGTTCGACTTCAATATTTGACTTGCCTTTTTTATCGGTATAATGTACAATACACTTATTGTCAAATGCCTCAACATTTTCTACGGCTGCTCCTGTAATAATCGCCATTTTGGATTTTTTAAAAGAACGTTCCAATTGTTTCGATACTTCTTTGTCTTCTAAAGGTACAATATTATCAAAATATTCTAAAAGAGTTACTTCTGTTCCCATACTGTTGTAAAAATATGCAAATTCAGTTCCTATCGCCCCCGAACCAATAACAGCCATTGATTTAGGGAGCTTATTTAAAACCAATGCTTCGCGATAACCGATGATATTTTTGCCGTTTTGTTTTATTCCCGATAATTCTTTCGACCTGGAGCCGGTTGCCAGTATAATATGCCCTGCTTTAAGAGTTTCGGTACTACCATCATGTTTTTTGATTTCCACAGTATTTTTATCTGTAATTTTTCCAAAACCTTCAAATAAACTTATTTTATTTTTTTTAAATAAAAAAGTAATTCCTTTATTCATGTTTTCGGCTACTTTTCTGCTTCTTTCAATTACTTTTTCAAAATCGGCAATAACTTCACCTTTTACTGAAATACCATAATCTTCGGCATGTTTGAAGTAATTATATACTTGAGCACTTTTCAGCAGGGCTTTTGTGGGAATACATCCCCAATTAAGACAAATACCACCGACTTCAGCCTTTTCGATAACTGCAACTTTTTTTCCTAGTTGAGAAGCTCTTATTGCTGCCACATAACCCCCGGGACCACTGCCAATAATTATTATATCAAAATCCATATCATAAAATTTTTAATGTTTTTTATTATTTAAATTAGTTTGGTAAAAATAAATAAAAAACGGGAGATTAAAAAAATCTTGCATATTTATGCTTAAATTGTATTTTTGCATTATAATATTATTTTATAAAATGAAATATACCGAATACTTAAGTTTTAGAATTATAACAGAGCTTTTAAGGTTTTGTCCTTTTTTTATGCTTTACGTATTATCGGATTTTATATGTTTTATTTTGTATGATATTTTAGCTTACAGAAAAAATGTTGTTTCTGAAAATCTTAAAAATTCATTTCCCCATAAAACCGAAAAAGAAATTAAAATACTTTGCAAAAAATTCTATAAACATTTGGCAGACATTACTTTAGAATCAATAAAAGGAATGACAATATCCGAAAAAGCCATTAAAAAACGCTATGTTTTAAAAAATACCGGAATTGCCGATGAATATTATTTGCGTGGAATTAGTATATTGTGCCTTACAAGTCATTACGGAAACTGGGAGTATGGAATTCTTGCCACTAATAATTCCATAAAACATCAGACAATAGCTTTATACTTGCCTTTAAGTAATAAGCACAGCGAAAATTTTAGTCTTAAAAAACGTAAGCGTTTTGGAATGAAACTGGTTGCAGTTCAGGAAACAAAGACTATTTTTGAAAAACCGTTGGAAACTCCCGTTGCAATTATTATGGCGGCAGACCAAAGTCCGTCAAGTATTGAAAAAGCTATATGGGTAAAATTTCTTAATCAAGATACGGCATGTTTACACGGACCCGAAGCTTATGCAAAAAAAACTAATCTGCCTGTTCTTTATTTAAGTATTAAAAAACTAAAAAGAGGTTATTACGAACTGGTTTTTGAAAAATTAATTGATAATCCGCAGGATTTGGAGCAGGGAGAAATTACAAATATTTATATGAAGCGATTGGAAAAAGATATTATTGAAAAACCGGATTATTATTTATGGTCGCATAAAAGATGGAAACATAAAAAATAAAATAATTATGATTAAAATTAAAACTTTTGTAGTAAACGAATTTCAGGTTAATGCTTATGTGTTGCACGATGAAACAAATCAAGCGGTAATTATTGACGGAGCCGTTAAGTTTGATAATGAAATTAATGATTTGTTCGCTTATATTGACAAAAATCAATTACAGGTGAAATATATCATCAGTACTCACGGACACGTTGACCATGTTTGCGGGAATATTATACTGAAAGAAAAATATGATGTCCCTGTTTTAATGAATTCGGAAGATGATTTTTTG
>SLSH01000193.1 GCA_007130555.1 Bacteroidales bacterium | reverse complement strand
ATTAATTATTTATTAGTTTCCTTTTTAATATTTTCCTCAAATATATATATTTTTTTAAATACAAATGCAGAATAAACTCAATATTTTCTTACAAATGCATTTGAAAAATAAAAATGTAATTGTATTCCTACTACTTGGTATCTTTTATTAAAACTTCCGTACAGGCTTGTTCCTATGCCCATGTCATAAAAATATTTGAAAGTAAATTGTAACTCGGTGTGAGCTCCCAATTGGGCATATATTGTTGTTATATTTGGATTATCTTCTTTTGGTATCCATGTGCTTGCAAAAGACGGTCCTATAAAAAAGGCAAAATTATACCACCTGTCTTCAAATCTGATACCTCCTCCGATATGAAAATCGTTGAGTTGCTCCATAGGACGTTTTAGAAATATTACCGGTCCGGAAAAATGCCAGCCTCCTCTGAAGAATAACGCTTTATAGCGATGGTGATAGGTAAGCGAAAGATTGACATTTTCTTTTTTATAATTTGTACAATATCCTTTTCCAAAGCCAATATTAAACCAATTACTGCCTTTTTGATATATATTATCTCCGTACATTATTTGCGGGAACATTCTTTCGTATTTAGTAAGCTGACGTGTAGTTCTCGGAGGTGTTTGTTCCTGCGAAAATAAATTGTTATTAAAGAAACAAAATAATAAACATGTAACTATATATGCAGAAATTATTTTTTTCACTTGTTTTTATTTTGAGTATGCAAAAATAAGAAATACAGCGGAAATATAAAAATTAAATAATATAAATAAAAAACCTGTTGACAAAGAGCAGTTGCAGAACTAAAAATTTTGTATTGAAAAGATTAACTTATCAAAAAATCAAAATTACAATATTGTTCCCGATGAACTTTCTTCTTCCTTTCTGTTGTCTCTTATGTTTTTTAAAGTTACCGTATTATAAATACGTTTTAATAATTCTTCCACAGTATTAAAGTCTTCGGTGTAAAATACGCCCATACCACTTGTGTATGGTCCTAGTTCTGTGCTAAATTCTTCGTTTGCTCTCGTAAATCCTTTAATTCTGAAAGAACCTTTTGGGTTTACTTTCAGCTGTACTTCTACATCTCCTACAAGATTACTGGCTGAACTTCTTTTGTCATCTCCGTAACCGACATTACCGTCAATTAATACTCTGTCGTTAAGTACTTGTGTTGATAAAGCTACTTCTAATTCTTGTCCTGATACTTCTGTTCCCGGTCTGTAATTAAAACCTATATCAAAATCTCTTGATATTTGAGACAACCAGTTACTTAATTGGTTTGACAAGAGTTCGCTTGAAGTAACTCCGAAAGCATTGGTGGTTGTAGTAGTTGTATTATCAGGTCTCATGTCTGTTGGTGAGTAAAATCTGTTTAGTATTAATAGATACAATAGCTGTTTATTTATTTCATCTTCTGACATATTTGCTAATTGAGCCTGCGCTTTATCGTCTGCATTAGGAGCTTTAATTCCGAAACTTATTTCGGGAGACATTAAGTTCCCGCTAAGATGCATGTGGCACTCGACATTTGTTGATCTTTTGTAAACATGACTTGTGTCTTCATAAACTCTCATTAGGTCAATTAGCGGAGCCCTCAGATGATACACTGCATCAAGGTCCATTTTTCCTTCATACGGATCTCCGTCCCAGATAATTGTTCCTCCCGGGGTAATATGAAATCTTTTGTTTATAACATTTTGCAAAGTAAACAGATAATCTCCTTCAAGAATTTCCAATTCACCGTACATATAAAACTCTTTGTCTGAAGTATATTCCATATTAATACTGCCTTGAGAATTTCCTCTTATAATATCGCCTGCTTTAGGGTCAAATACAATCTGTGTTTCTGTATCGGGAGTAACTTCAATGTCTATACGAATGTAAAAATCCGTTTTGCGTTTTACCGATTCTAAAACATTAACGGTATCCATATTTGATTCGGGTTTAACAAAAGTTACAAATCCTGTTTCTTTTGTTTTATAGGCAGCAGTCATTGGTAAGACAAAAACAGAATTCGGTCTTGTTTTGGCATTAATATCAACACCATAATTACGTGGGGTGCCTTTTATCTGAACATTGGTATTAGCAAAAACTTTTCCGTAGTATTTGCTATTGTCAAGTACAGTAGTATTTAAAGCATTTACGTTTGTGGTATTTACATTAAAATCAAATTGGATATCCTGAAATTTATTATGATATAATCCTCCGTTTATTCTGCCGGGATTATTATACTGGTCGTAAAATCTGAAATTATTAAATAACAAACTATTATTTGTTATTATAATATTATCACTGGTAAAAATATTTAATTTTAAGTAATCATAAACTAAATGTGCCTGATTAAAAATCAAATAACCGTGTACTCTCGGATTTGTTAATTGTCCTTCTATTCCAAGAAAAATATTAAAGCTACCGGATAATTCGCTTATATTATGTTGATATAAGTAAGGCTGAAGTATTTCTAGATTAAATTTTTCAATGTTTAGACTTAAATTTACAAAATCGGTTTCCGGAACATAACTACCTTTTAATTTCAGGTATTTGTTTGAACCGTTTACAAGGAAATTGCCCGTAACGGCATTATAATTTCCCGAAATATCAAAACGTCCAAAATCTTCATCATTAACTTCAAAGTTATTTATTCTTAACGAAGTTATTATGTTAGGAGCCTTGTATAAATTGGTAATTATTCCATTTCCTGACAGTTCTCCATTAAAGTGGAACCCTGATTCTAATAAGTAGGAATTAATAATTGAGACATCTACCCCTGTAATTGAATATCTCAATCTTTTGGCAGGATTTTTAGAAATTTCTCCGTTAATATATAAACTCTGATTTTGATGTGCCATTCTGAATTTGTTAATACTTATATTGCTAGTGTCTATTATTACGGGTGTTTCACTAATATCCCATTGATTGTTTTTTATAGTTATCCGGGAATCAAATATTCTGTTTTTAATTAACGGAAAACTGTGTTCGTCGCGTTGAGTAAAAATACTGGAAATTTTAATATCTCCCGAATTTCTGATGCTGTCATAATCATCCCATAATAAATTAAAATAAATACTGTCTGTAAAAATATTTATTCCAAAGTCAATGTTTTTAAAAAAACTTAATTCGGGATGATTTATTTCTTCGATTTTTACCGAAATATCTATAGAGTCGGGAAATGTTTTAAGTTTAATCCTGTTTTCATTCACATAAATACTGTCATATATGATAAGAGGCGTGTAAATTTCCGCTTCTATTGCATTGCTTAAAGTATTCAGATTTCCTTTTACCGATATTTCTTTTTCAATCTGCAACTGCGGGGCAAACATTCTTGTAATTTCATCGGTATTTTTTATATTGATAATAAAATTTGCTTTATTATCAGATATCAGGTCATCTTCAATATCTTCTTCGGACATTGAAGGAAAATAATTATAACCCAGCAAGGATATTTTTTTGATTAATTCGGAAAATTTATATGTCCCGTTTATATCGGCATCAATGTAATCAGAACGAACTGTAAAATGCTGCAACCTGTTTTTATCATAAAAACTGTTTATGGTAAATCTGTCCGTTTTTATGCTGTCCTGATTTTTACTATACAAAAACTCACTGATTGTTAATGTTCCTTCGGGCATATTAAGTAAATCTCCGTAAACTTGAGTCTTGGTTGTAATTTTAATTTCAGACGGAATTGTATCGGACATTAATTTCAGTTTTTGTAAATCCGCCCATATTTCTGTTTCAAAATTTATGTCGGGATACTCTTCTCTTTTGTCATAATATCCGTCAAATACTAATTTAAGATTCGGGTCATTGATATTTATGACACCTTCGTAAAAATTGTTTGAAGCATTGCCGTCAATTTTAATGCCCGTGTAATTATAATCTAATAGTCTTACATCGCTTATATCACAGTTTATTTTTGAAGAAAAATTCCCCGTGCTGTCAATTACTCCGTTTAGGTCTGCTTTTATTGATAATAAGCCGTAAGTTTCTTCATCTTCAAGGATCTTACCAAGATTTATATTTCGGGCATTTATATTTCCTTTATACTGAAATATTTGTTCGTTGAAATCCGAAACTACTGCAATATCAGTACTAACAGTTCCAATATCTGTTACAAATTTTCCGTAAGCAACCAAATCGTTAAATAATCCCGTTAAATTACCGGAAAATGAAATATTCCCGAGTTCATTTATCAAATTAGGCAATACTATTGGATTTTCGGATGGTAAAGAAGTAGTAAATCTGTTGATATCTTTACTTGAAGTATTAAAATATTCGATATCACCGAATGCAAAAGTCTGGTCTATATCAGGTAACCCGTCAATACTTAAGTTTGCAAGAAGTTTTGTGTCGTTTCCGTAAAGTAAAATAAATTTATTTAATCTGAACTTTGAAAGTTTGCCGTTAAAATTTCCTGAAAAATAAACCTTATCGTATATGCTTTTATATTTGGGAACGAAAAATCCCAAATCGGAAATATCAATATAACTGCGGTCTATTTCAAGTTCTAAATTCAGCTTGTTTATCGGGTCGGAAAAGTAGTCGTTATCATTACTGCTTAAGTTTATCTTAGAATACGACAGTTTTGATTTGTTGGTTTTTAAATGAAAATTGTTAAGTTTTATGCCGAGGTCATATATTTTAACATGCGATGAAACTTCTTCGAGACTAAAACCCGACCTTTCGAGCAACTTTAACTCTTTTAAATTAAATTCTAAAGTGTCCGAACTATATTTAAAATTATTTATAAGTACATTTAAATCAGTAATAGAAATATTTGAAACATCAAATAAACTGTCTTGAGAAATTACTCCTTCATTTTTATAATTTATACGTGCATTAATCAAATTAAAATTATTACAAAAAATCTTAAATTTTATATCGGAAACAGTATCCTCAGGAGTATGAAATTTTTCCAGCAAAAACTCATAGTTTGCCGTTCCGTCTGCATCTATACTCATATTGATGAACGGTTCAATAATATCTACCTTATCAATAAACAACTTGCGGTCCAGATATATAATATTTGAAACTTTTGCACATAATTCTCTGGAGTAAAACAAAGTATCATTATTTAAATCTTCAAGATAAACATCATTAAAAACCAGTTTATTCGGAAATTTTATGTAAATTTTTTCTACTGAAAAATTTATATCATACCTTTTGGCAAAATAATCAATTGTTTTATGTGTCAGGTAACTTTGAAAATAACCGGAAGACAGAATTACAGACAACAATATAATGTTCTTCCCTAATATAAGGGAAAGAATAATAAAAACTCTGATTATTCTGATTTTCAGCACTTTTAATTTTTTTTTACAAAATTAAATAAATATATTTCAATTAAAATCCATTTAATAATAAAAGTTACTAAATAATGACAGTTAATATATTATTTTGTTTTTTTATTTTAATATTTCGCTAAAACACTATATTTGTCTTAAATTTTATTATTTTAATGAACACTTATATTCTTGGCATAGAATCATCTTGTGATGATACATCCGCTGCTGTTATTAATAACAGCAAATTGTGTTCCAATATTATCAGTTCCCAGAAAATTCATCAAAAATATGGCGGTGTAGTGCCCGAGCTGGCATCCCGCGAACATCAGAAAAATATAGTAATTGTTGTAAATGAGGCTTTAAGGCAGGCAGGTGTAAATATTAAAGATATTTCAGCAATTGCTTATACCAAAGGTCCCGGATTATTGGGCTCGCTTATGGTAGGCGTTTCATTTGCCAAAGGATTGTCGCTTTCCTCTGGAATACCGCTAATAGGCGTAAATCATTTACACGGGCATATTCTTTCGCATATAATAACCGAAGAGGGAGAAAAAGAATACAAACAGGATTTTCCTTTTTTGTGTTTATTGATATCAGGGGGACATACAATAATAATTTTGGTAAAGGATTATCTTAAATACGAAATATTAGGACAGACAATTGACGACGCGGCCGGAGAAGCTTTTGATAAATGTGCCAAAGTTCTGGGACTCGATTATCCCGGAGGACCGATGATTGATAAAATGTCTGAAACAGGAAATGAAAATGAGTTTGAATTTGGCAAACCGAAAATTGATAATCTTGATTTTAGTTTTAGCGGATTAAAAACTTCTTTTTTGTATAAAATCAGAGATAATTTAAAAAATAATCCTGATTTTATCAGCCAAAAAAAATATGATTTGGCTGCATCGCTACAAAAAGCAATTATAGATATTATAAGCGAAAAAATTTTAAAAGCCTCAGATATAACAGGCATAAAAAATATTGTTATTACCGGCGGAGTATCGGCAAATAAAGGCTTAAGAAACAGAATGAACAAAATTGCAGAAGAAAAAAAACTTAATATAGGCTTCCCTGATTTAAAATTTACCGGAGATAATGCCGCAATGATTGCCATAGCAGGACTGCAT